>DASUBC010000782.1:0-4542 GCA_035763465.1 Thermomicrobiales bacterium | reverse complement strand
GGGATGGCGGTCATGGCGTGGATCAGCGTGCGGTCCCACTCGCGCGGCCGCTCACCCGCCAGCACCCGGCAGTTGATCTCACCCACGAGCTCGTAGAGCGCACCCCGCCGGCCGCCACGCAGGAGGCGCAGGAAGGTGCGGCCGTCGCTGGGAACCCCGCAATAGGTGAAGGGCACGACCTGCACCAGACCGGTCAGAAGCGAGATCTCGGCCAGCGTCAGCAGGAAGGGATCGAGCGACGGGAAGGGCTCTCCGGCACGCGCCACCAGGACGAGGACGAGGCCGGCCGCGATATTCGCCAGCGCGCCGGCGACGACGACGACCGCACGACGCCGGCGGTAGTCGTGCGCGTGGCGCGGCGCGGAGACGACAAAGCCGCCGATTCCGTTCCGGGCGCCGCGCGTCAGCCGCCAGCGCCCCTCACGCCGTACCAGACAGAGCGGCCCGACCGCGAAGACGTAGATGGTGAAGCCCTGCGAGCGCGCCGCGGCGAGATGACCGAGCTCATGGATCACGACAGCGAGGAAGATGGTGAGCGGGAAGGTGAGCAGCAGAAGCTGGCCATCGATGTACGGCTGTCCGAAGCGGCCGGCGGCGAGGCCGGCGACAGCGAAGGGGAGATAAGCCAGCAGGCCACGCAGCTGGCCGCGGAGCCCGCGGCGCGCCCTGAAGCGCGTCTTGGGGATGGCGATGTTGCCAAGGACGACAGCCTGCTCCGACATCGATGCCTCCGGATACGCGCGTACGTTCTGCGACTAACTCGGGTATCTCATCCAGAGGCGCGCGCGTGAAGCGGACTTTCGTCTAGCTCGTGCTGGGACTCGAGTCCCGCGGAGATCGCCGCGGCCGTCCCCGGCGCCCGATGCGCGCGAGGTGTCCGGCATAAGGAGTGCCAGAGCGTCTTCGCTGGGGTTCTGCTGGTTTCTCTGAACGCGATGTGTGCGCGAGAGGCGGCGCGGGAGCGAGGCGCTGCCTGACGAACACGTTGGGTGCCGTGTGAGGACGGATCCCTCCACTACGGTCTCATCTTTACACAGAAGGTGACCGGACAGGCGCGGGGCTTGGCGGCCGGGGTAGGCTCGGGGGGAAGGGAGGCCAGCCATGCACCTGGAGACCGACTGGATCACGGAGGCCCTCGGCACCCCCGATTTTCGCGATCAGCGCCTGACGGCGCGCCTGGTGCGGCTGGTGCAGGCGCTGTTTGCCCAGCCGACGGCCGGGGTCAGCCAGGCCTGTGGCGACTGGGCCGCCACGCAGGCCGCCTATCGCTTCTGGCAGAACCCGGCGGTCGAAGTCGGCGAGATCAGCCGCAGTGTCGGGCAGGCGACCGCCGCGCGCTGTCAGGGGGAGCCGCAGGTCATCCTGGTGCAGGATACGACCGAGATCCGGCCGACCGCGCCGAGCCGCTGTGCCGATCTGGGCCCGCTGGCCAACCCGGAGACGCGGGGGCTCTGGCTGCATACCACCTTGGCGGTGACGCCAGCCGGCGTGCCGCTGGGGCTGCTGCGGCAAGAGGTCTGGACGCGGGACCCGGCGACCCGCGGGCAGGCCAACCAGCGTGCCCAGACCCCGCTCGAAGGCAAGGAGAGTGCCCGCTGGGTGCGGGGGCTGCGGGCGGCGCAGCAGCAGATGGGCGCCGTCCCTCATCTGACCGTGGCCGACCGGGAAGCCGATATCTTTGAACTCTATGCCCTGGCCGCGCAGCAGGGCGGCGACTTCGTGCTGCGGGCCGCCCAGAACCGGACCATCGGGGAGGAGCTGGCGCACCTGGCCGACGCCGCCGCCGCCGCGCCGGTGCTGGGCCAGCAGGCGGTGGCCGTCCCGCGGCGCGATGGGCAGCCCGGCCGCACGGCGCAGGTGACGCTCCGCGCCACCACGGTGACGCTCCAGCCGCCCAGCTACCAGTCGTACGCCGCCGCCCGGCGCCGCTGGTGGGCGGCGCATCCGGACGTGGCGGAGCTGCTGACGCGTCCCCTGGTCCCGCTCACGCTGCAGGTCGTCGAGGTGCGCGAGGCGGCGCCGCCGTCCGACACGAAGCCGCTCCACTGGCGCCTGCTGACCTCGCTGCCGGCCGGCACGTTGGCCGAGGCGCAGCAGGTCACGGCCTGCTATCGCCTGCGCTGGGTGGTCGAGCGCTTCCACTTTGTCCTCAAGAGTGGCTGCCGGGTCGAGCACTTGCAGTTGGCGACCGCGGCCCGGCTGGAGCGGGCGGTGCTGACCTACAGCCTGGTCGCCTGGGGGCTCCTGCGCCTGACCCTTTTGGCCCGCGCCAGTCCGCAGGCGCCCTGCACCGTGCTGGTGCCGGACCCCGTCTGGCAGGCGCTGTGGGTCTGGACCCAGCGCACCACCGTGCTGCCCGCCGCGCCCCCCGACCTGGCCACCTTTCTCGCCGCCGTCGGGCGGCTGGGCGGCCATCTGGGCCGCACGCGTGACGGGCCGCCCGGGCCGCAAACCCTCTGGCGCGGCTGGACGCGGCTGCTCGACCTGACCGCCTTGTGGCTCATCGAACAGGGCGACTCGCCGGCCTAACTTGTACGACCACCTTCTGTGTAATGATGAGCGACTCCGCTCGGGATGACAGGGTTAATTGCGGGCAGACGACGACGATGATCGCCGTCACTCGCCCCAATCCCTCAAACATGTCATCCTGAGCTTGTCGAAGGATCCGTCGTCGAGCGGCACGGAAGCTCCACGTTCAGGTGGCGCCCTGCTCCTGGGCCGCTTCGGCGGCGCGCTGGGGGCGCACGACGTCCCGCCGCGCCAGGTGCCGGCGCCACTCGCCCAGCGCCAGCTCCAGCACGACGCCCAATACCGCGTAGGCCGCCAGCACCGCCAGCGGTCCCGCTAGCGCGCGCCCATCGAAATAGACCAGGTTGCGGACCGCGTCCGTGCCGGCGCCCGGCGGCAGGAAGCGTCCGATGGCGCGCCAGAAGGCTGGCAAAAGATCGCGGGCGAAGAGCCCGCCAGAGGAGGGGTTGCCCAGGATCACGAAGAAGAGGAGCGCCAGGCCGCTGCCGACCACGCCGAAGGCGATCTGCAGCGCGGCGGTCGCGACGGCCGTGCCGAAGACGATCAGCACGCCCAGCGCCGCCAGCCGCAGCCAGAAGCCGTGCCAGATGCCGAGCACCGGCTCGACCAGCAGCACGCCGAGGATCGCGGCCGCGATGGCGTAGAGCGCGAAGGCCGCGAGACGGATCAGCGCCAGCTCGAAGGTGTGCGTCCAGGCGCCGCGGATCAGCGCCAGCACCAGCGCCAGCAGCAGACCGCCCAGCACCCAGCCGAGCACCAGGTAGTACGGCACCTGGCCGGAGGCGTCGGAGGCCGGCAGCGCGTGGGTGTGGACGATCCCGAGTTCTCGCCCCTGGGCCGTCTCGAACTGGGTGAAGACGCGCGCCAGCGTGTCGGCGACTGATGGACCGGCCGCGTCGGCCACGGTCAGTTGGTCGCCGCTGGCGCTGGGCAGGAAGGCGCCGTAGACCCGGCGCGAGTCGATGGCCTGCTGCGCGGCCGCGACGTTCGGCTCGGACACCAGGCGCAGTGTGTTCCCGGTCGCCGACCGCAGTTGCTGCAGCAGCGGCGCCGGGCCGACGACCGCCACCGGGAGCTGATGCGGCGTCGGATCGTGCAGCGCGCCGACGTAGGACCAGATGAAGACGAATTGCAGCACCAGCACCCCCAGCGCCAGCAGGATCGCGCCCCGCAGCGGCCGGCCACCCAGCGAGGCGCCCACCCGCGTCGTCACCTCCTCGCGCACCGCTCCCTCCTTCGCGTACCCGGTTGTCAACCCTTGCTCGCCGAGACCGAATCGCACGTTATGCACCACAACGCGGGGTGCAGCGCCGCGCGACACCCGCCCGCAGCGTGCACTCACGCTTGACACGCGGCCGGGCGGGCGCTATTGTCCAAATATCGAGTCTCCCTTCTTACCGGCCGTTCACCTCGGCGTGGTGCCCGTGGGGCGCCAGCGGCTCATCCCAGAGCCAGGGGACGGCCGCTATCGACCCCGAGGAGGATGAGCGATGCCTGACCGCTTCCGGTTCGGTGCCGTGCGGGGCCAGTTCAATCGCCGGCAGGTACTCAAAGTCTCGGCGCTTGGCGCCGGTGGCTCGGTGTTGGCCGGCTTGCTCGCCGCCTGCGGCAGCAGCTCCAGCAGCCCGACCACCAGCGCGGCGACCAGCGCCGCCACCAGTGCGACCGGCGGCTCGGGGCAAACGCCGACCCCCCAGGTGCTGCCGACCGCGCAGGTGAACACGGGAGCCGCCTCGCCGGCCGCTACCCCCAAGGCCGCCGGCTCCGCCACCGCCGCCAGCACCAGCGCCAGCGCCGGCACGCCCAAGAAAGGGGGCGACTTCGTCATCGTCGGCCACCAGGAGATCGCCGGCCTCAGCCCCAACGACACCGGTCCCGGCGACCAGTGGGTCATGATTACCCAGATCCACAACGCGCTGGTCGAGATGGACGAGAACTCCGTCTTCAATCCGGTCTTGGCCGAGAAGTTCGACGTCGCCCCCGACTCGCTGACCTCCACCTTTCACCTGCGCA
>DASUBC010000781.1:0-7554 GCA_035763465.1 Thermomicrobiales bacterium | reverse complement strand
CTCAGAACTCCGAACCGATCGCCAATAGGCGCACCGACGTGAATTTTCTACCGCAGGCGCGCTGGCAGACCAGCAGCACGCGGGGTACAATGGACGTGTTGCGCCGGCATTCGCCGGTCATTGTTGTGTGTATCAGGGAGGACCGAGTATGCCAGCGGCCAACGCCAGTAAGCGGCGGGTTCAAGAAAAGCATCGGCTGAAGCGACAGAAGGACAAGGCCAAGAAGCGCGGCATTGACACCAGCAATCCGTTCTGGCGGCTCCTCCTGAACCCGGCGAATGCCGAAGCATCGCCCGCGACGCCACGCCCTGGCCGGCCAGCGCCCCGGTAATCGGTTCGTCTGAACCGGGACAAGCGCCTGGTGCGCTTGTCCCGGTTGTTGTTGCCCGCACAGCCGGGCGCCGCAGGAGCAGCGATGAGTGGCGAGCCTGCACCAGTCGGCCTGAGCCGGGACGAACTTCGCGCCGTGGCGGCGCAGGTCTTACTCCTGCGTGCGCGCGAACTGGCTGAACAGGAGGGCAGCACAGTCGAGGAGGCCAGCCAGAAGGCGCCCTTCGCGATGACCGAAGCCCTGCTGGAGTACGTGGCGCTGCTGATCGAGGCCAACAATCGCCGCCTGGCCGAAGACCTGGCGCGACCGGCACGTCACTCTGGGCCAGAATAGCCCTCAACCACGAGCGACTCGGCGCTGTCGGCGGACGGGCGCGCTTCCAGCAGCGGGAGCGCGACCCGGAAGATGCTCCCGCCACCCGGCGCCGATTCTACCCACATCCGCCCACCATGGCCCTCGATAATGCCCCGGCTAATGTAGAGGCCCAGCCCCAATCCTTCCGGACTGCCATCGGAGGCATTACGCGCCCGGTAGAACGGCTGGAAGAGTTTTTCACGCTCTTCCGGTGGCACGCCGATCCCTTCGTCGCGCACGCCGACGACCGCTTCCCCGGCCGTGCTGGCAGCCTCGATGTGGATATCCGTACCCGCTGGCGAGTATTTGAGCGCGTTTTCGAGCAGATTGTTGAGCACCTGGCCGATCCGCAGCGCGTCGAAGACGGCCGTCAGCGGCGCTTCGAACTGGCACAGCAACCGATGGCCGCGCAGCCGGCCATTCTGCTGGCGGCCGAGGTGTTCGACCGTCTCGCGAATCGTCGCGGCCAGGTCGCCCAGTTTCAGTTGCAGGGTCAGGCGGCCTGCTTCGATCCGCGCGACTTCCAGCAGGTCCTCGCTCAACCGGAGCAAGCGGGCCAGTTCACCTCGCGCGGTGGCAATGTAGCGATTAAGGCGGGCCAGGTCGGGGCCGGCAGGTTGCTCGGCCTGCCGGCCAAGCAGTTCCAGATAGCCACCCAGCGTCGTAATCGGCGTCTTGAGCTCATGGCTGGCAGTCGCCAGGAACTCGTCTTTCGCCCGCTCCAAACGACGGGCCTCGGTCACATCGGTGTACACTTCGATCCGGCCCACGGTCACTTCGGTAACCGGATCACGCATAGGACCGCTGTAGCGTTCGAGCACCCGGCTGGCCGGCCGCGAGAGCGTAATTTCGTCGGTCGCGATGTCATCGGGGTGGGCTTGCAACCAGCGCAGTCGGCTATAAAACGCGCGCGGGTCGCGCGTGCGCTGCATGATCCCTTCTTCGGCAACCTCCAGTACCGTCCGGCCGACAAGATCGCGGACATTCAGCGTCAGCAATTCCCCCAGCCGGCGATTCGCGAAGCGAATCCGCCCGGTATGGTCGGTCATAACGACGCCCTGCTCGATGCTCTCCAGCACCACGCGTAGGTCCGCCGCCGCCCCGCTTGTCTCAGCGTGCAGGCGCACATTGTGCAGCGTCACAGCGGCCTGCGCGGCAATAGACTCAATCAGACGTAAATCGTTGAGCGTGAAAGGGTCGCCCTCCATCCGCCGGAGCACGATACTGCCGCGCACCTGGCCGACTGCCAGCAGCGGCACGATCAGCAGGTGGCGCGGCGCCGGCAGGCCGGGCACCGGCCGGTACAGCGGCTCGCTAGGCGCATCGTTGAAGAGCAACGACTGGCCTTGCTGGAGGCTCCAGTCAATCAGATGATGGCCGCTCGGGAAAGCCGGCGGTAATTCTGCCGCCGGGTGCAGGGTCGCGCCGAGTTGCATCCGGCTCTCGTCGTCCAGTGTGTAAAGCGTGGCGTCATCGCAGCTGATCGCCGCGCGAATCGCGCCGAGTAACGCCTGGTAGAGCTCTTGCGGCTCTAGCGTATCGGCCAGCGCCAGTCCGGCGGCGTGCAGCGTGGAGAGTTCCATCACCTGCCGTTCGAGCGCCAGTTGCTGCTCGCGACGCATCGTGACATCGCGGCCCACGCCCTGGACGCCGATGGGCTGACCGCGCTCGCTCAGGACGCGCGTGCGGATTTCAATGATCCGGCGACCGCCATCGGCGCGCAGCACTGTCCATTCCTGGGTGCCACCGCGCGTTTCCCGCCCGGCCTGCCGCAACAAGGCCAGCCCGCGTTCGCGTTCTTCCGGCGCCAGCAGATCAACAAACTGGCGTTCATGCAGCTGGTCGGCGTCATAGCCGGCCAGCTCGCACATGGCCTCATTGACGACGACGAATTGTCCCGCCAGGCTCAGAATGAAGAATGGATCGGGCGCCCGCTCGACCAGGTCTTGAAAGGTGGCCGCCGATTCCGCGAGCCGCTCGTGGAGCTGGGCATTTTCGATTGCCACGGCAGCCTGTCGGGCCACGCTGCGGACGATATAAAGATCGTCCGCGGTGAAGGCGCCGACGCGCTCGCTGGTCAGGTCAATCACGCCCAGCGGGCCATCGTCGCCGGGAATGGGCACCGACAACTGCGCGCGGATTGGCGCGGCTCGGCTGGCAAGCGCGTGCCGGCCAAAGCGCGGATCAACCGTCACATCGGGAATCATGACGGCTTCGCCCTGCTCGGCTACCCAGCCGACAATGCCGCTGCCGAATGGAAGGCGAACGCTGCGCGGCGCCCCGCTCTCATCGTTCTGGGCGACCGTGCCGCGCAGCAAGACCTCGCGGCGATCGTCGTCGGTCAGATACACACCGACCGACGAATAGGCGAAGTGCCGCCGCAACGCCTCGGCCAACCGTCCGGCGACATCCCCTGGCTCCAGCGTGCCGCCGACTTCGCGTGCCAGCGCGGCGATCGTGCTCTGGAGCAACTCGGCGCGCCGCTGCTCGGCGGCCAGGTGCTGCTGGCGAATCGCGACGGCCGCCCGCTCGGTGATCGCTTCGACCAGAGCAAGGTCGCGCTCGTCAAGGCGGCGCGCGGGCGCGGCCAGGCCGAGTGTCAGAACGCCCAGCACGTTGCGCCCCTCACGCAGCGGCGCGCAGAGCCACGAGCGCATCCCAGCCTGATCCACCCGCGCCGCACCGCTCTTGGCACCGAGCGTCTGGTGAAAATCACGGATCAGCACGGCTGGGCCACCATCGGCGACCATGCCGATCGGACCCTTACCCCGGATCGGCGGACTATCGGCGAGCGCGGCCCGGCGAGACTCTCGTTCGTCCGGGTGCTGATGCCAGCAGGCCGACAGGAGCAATTCTTTGCGTTCCGGCTGCGTCAGAAAAAGCACACAACTATCGCCCAGCGCCTGACCGATCAGTTCCGTCATCGTCGTCAATGTCTGCGGCAAATCAGCGCTGCTATTGAACAGGCTATTGATTTCGGACAGGAGGGTGGTTTCGCGTTCCCGGCGTTCGGCTTGCTCGTGCAAACGCGCATTCTCCAGCGCCGCGACCGTGCGCCGGGCCAGCGTGGTGATCAGGCGGAGCGCGGCGCGATCAAGTGGCGCCCGCTGGCTGGCCGCGCAGACCGATACACTCAGCATCGCGAACGGCCCCGACGAGTCCTGGAGCGGCATCACCAACCACGATTGCACGTCCAGCGCCGCGACCCAGGCGGGCTGCGAGACGGTACTCTTCCTCGTATCACTGACGAGCAGCGGTTCGTTTGCCCGCATGGCGGCGTCCAATAGCCGGTGCCAGTGCTGCTGCCCGCGCCGGGATTGGTCCCGCCAGCGAGCGCCAAGTTCCGGACTGGCGAAGGCGGAGGTCACCAGTTGCGGTTGTCCACTGTCGGTCTCCCACTCATAAACGAGGGCAAGATCGGCCAGTTCTTCGACGATGCTTTCAGCAATACGCGGCAAGATTTCCGCTGCCGTGCGCGTGACACCGAAGAGCTGCTCGGCCCCGGCCAGCAGCTGCGTCTCGCGCTCGCGCTCGCGAACCACCTGCTGGAGGCGTGCTGTTTCGACGCCATCCGCTATCAAGTGCGCGACTTGCCAGGCGAGCGCCACTTCAGCAGCGGTCAACCGCGAACTAGGCTCGGTGATCAAACAGACCAGCACACCGTGAATCGGGGCGGTTTCCTGCGTCCGCAGCGGTACGCAGATACAGGAGCGGACGTCGCGCCACGCAAGCGCCGCGTCATCATCGGGCGCGTCAGCAGACGAATCGGGCGGTGGGCCAGCCGCGACCACCCCGGAGGCCAGCACGCTGCCCGCCAGGCCAGCGCCGGGCTGCACGATGTCGCCGCGCAACCTCGCCAGTTGCTGATCTTGCTCCGGCAGGCGATGATGGGCGGCAAGAATCCGCGCCGTGCTCGTCGGGTCGGCATCGTCGCGCAATGCGATCCAGCAGCCATCGCCCAGCACGCCGGGACACAGCTCGGCTACGCGCGCGACTGCTTGCTCGACCGTCAACCGCGCGAAAGCGTGCCGCATCTCGACCAGCGTGCGCGCCGCATGAACCTCTTGCTGGGCAGCGCGAAGCGCATCTACGCGACTGAGCGCCGCGCCAATCTGCGCCAGGGCGTGTAGCCATCGCTCACGCTCGCGCTCGTCCGGCGCTGTCGTGCGGCCGACCAGCGCCACCACGCCACGCGGCTGCTCGCCAGCGATCATCGGCAGCAGCCAGGCGGCCTCGTCCCTACGAAGGGAAACTGGACTACTGATCGCGGATGGCGCGCTCGCCTCCGCCCGGTGTGGTTCCGTAGCGCCGTCAAGCTGCTGGGCAAGCGCCGCGTCAAGTGCCAGAAGAGTTTCTGACGCCAGGCCAACCGCGCCAGCGGAGGAGCGCGCGCCGGGCAGATAGAGGGCCACGCCAGGGGCGCCAAACAGAGCCGGCCACTCCGCGAGCGTCGCGAGGACATCCGGCAACGTCGCTGCCGCGCCGAGACGCAGCACCAGCGACAGAAGCGGTTGTTCCGGCGCGTGGTCAGTCGCACTGGCATTCGACATGGTGGCAGACACGGCGCTCCCCATCGTTCGTTCGGCCGCGCGTCAGACTGGGATGCTGGCCGAGACCGCGATGCAGCGTAGGGCTAAACGCGCGAAAAAACCATCACTGGTATACGGCTTGTCGCGCGCCGTGTCAACCGTACGAGATGATAGATAACAGATGTCAGATGATAAGCACGGAGTCTGGTTGCGGGTGTAGCGCCACGATCGAGCAACTGGCGACCGACGACCGACGACTTAGCTTTCGTGCGTGATCGTGCGATGTTCTGATGGGCCGCGCACATTCCCGCAACTCGCACAGAAGCGCGCTCCCGGCGCCAGCGAAGCGCCGCAAATCGCGCACGATGTCTTGGCGGCGCCGTTCGCCAGCTCGGAGTCTGGAGCAGGTGACGACGTGGTTGCCTTACCCGGCGCGGGTACCGCCGGGGCAACCTCGGCGGAACGAGCATCCGCAACTCTGGCCGGCTGGCCACCATTCCCTGGCGCGTTCGTGGGGAGAATCGCCACCAGTGGTAGCGCCGCCGCGCCGGGGATTGTCGCGGCCTCGCTCATTGGCGCTACCGCTACCGGCTCCAGCACTGCGGTATCATCGTCGTGGGTTATGTTGGTCCGCCCGCGTTCGCTCATTGCCGGTGCGTGGGCTGGCACACCATTCCAGGCCGGTTCTGGTGTCGCCGACCAGGGCGTTGCAGCCACGCCATTCTCCTGCCAGGCGCTGACCGGCTCGCTATAGGGAAGAAACTCATCGAGCAGCGCAGGCCGCCCGGAGAGGCGAGCGGCGACACCGGCGACAATGCCGCCCAGCAGCACGATCAGTATGAGTAAATAGGCCCAGCCGACGTAGACAATCAAGAACTCGCCCAGGCCCGACAGGCGAAGGGGCGACCCAGCCTGGCCGCCGAAGAGGGTCTGATCCATGATCCGTAACAAGCCACTGAGGATGAGCACGCCATTCCCCAGCCCCAGACACGCGCCAAAGGCGCGATTGGGCGAGCTGAGGTCTGGCCGGTACGGCAGCATGACCCCCGAGCCGTAGCCGACAATCAGCGTTGTGCCGAGAAAGAGTAGCGCGGCGACGAAAAAGGAGGCGAGCGTCGGATCGAGTTTCAGCAGCACCGCGAGGTCGCCGCCCCAGGATGACGACCCTGACCATTCCACCTGCATGATCCAGCCGACGAGGATACCGGCCAGCGTCATCCATTCACGCAGGGCGCCGCGCCACAGGCCAATCGGCACGAACATGACCAGGACGAGCGCCAGAAGTAGATCAAGCACCTGGGGGATCGACACGGGCATCAAGGGGCCTCCGGGCTGGCCGGACCGCCCTGCCCGGTCAGCGTCGCTAGCTGCGAGTCGCAGCGCCATGCTACGCAAACAGCGCAAGTGTAGCACAGGGAAGTAGAGAGTAGAGAGTTGCTCATCATCGGCACGATGCCTGACAGCTGGCGCAGCGCCCGTGACGAAGAACTCTCTACCCCCTACTCTCTACTCGCCGCCTACCAGCGCAGGTCAGCCTCATCGAACGATACCGCCCGTTCGCCAGTCTGCGCCGCGCGGGCCGCGCGCCCAGCCACTGGTGGAGTGAGTTCAAGTTCGATGCCGCCGGTGAGCCGCGCGAAGAGGTTGTAGGCCATACCGAGCAGAACGACAGTCAGCGCGACGATGAGGCCGCCGAGCAGCATCAAGACCAGCATACCAAGTAGCGCACTAAGGAAAGGATGGTGGCCGACGGGCGTCAGCGCGTGATAGAGACCGTTGAGACGCAGCACGTCGCGTGGATCGAGCTCGGGCGTCGGCAGCTTCGCGCCCAAGATGTGAGTATCGCGGGGCCAGGGCGTCCACGGCTCCATGCGGTCGAGGGTGCGCCAGATACCATGGAGCACGTAGGCAGTAAGCCCGCTGCCGACAGCAGCGGGCAGGAGCGCGGCAAGCCAGCCCATGCTGAAGCCGGCGCGAGCCAGGGGACCAAGCCGCACCCGCCCCACGGCCAGGCGCATTGGCGCGGGTTCGCCGGCAACCCCGGTCGCGGAAGCCAATTGGGAATGTCGCTCGTTCATCTTGGTCGCTCCTCGCGCCGGGTCTGGCGGCGCACGGGCCGGCATGTACAATGCCCCTGGTAGGGGGTGACGATACACCGAAAGGACAGGCCCATGAGCGCAAGCGCTGGTCGTTCTGCCTGGATGCCTGATTGCAAGCCCTATGCCGCCCCAGCCGACCCGGCGGCGGCCGGCTTCGACCCGGCGCGCTTGCGCCGCGCCGAAGCTGTGCTCGCGCAGGGCGTCGCCGATGGCGCATTCCCGGCGGCGGTGGCGCTGGTCG
>DASUBC010000780.1:0-2707 GCA_035763465.1 Thermomicrobiales bacterium | reverse complement strand
AGCCTTACTTGAAGTTGTTATAGCGCGTAAAGCACTACCCCACCGCCGGTAACGCCGCAGCGCGCACCGCGTCGTTGAAGCGGGCGACGTCGTCGGAGACGAGCTGGCGCAGGCGCTCCTGCTCGGCGGCGACGCGCTGGGCGAGGTCGGCGTAGACCTCTTCGGCGGCGGCCGTCGGGCGATCGTCGGCCTCCTCGATCATCGCGCTGAGGGTGGCGAGTTTCTCCTTCAACTTCGCCGGGCCGGGCTGCGGCTTGTCCGGCTCGGTGATGATCAGCGCGGACTCGATCGCGGTCAGTTTCTCCTTCAAGCTATCGGCCTGCTGCTTCACGTCGGCGTGCTCGTCGCCCGCGCGTCCCGCCCACGACTCCACCTGCCCTCGCAGACGGCGAAGCTGGTTGACTGTGTCATGCACGGCGGAAAGCGTGTCACGCACCTTCAGTTTCAGGTCGAATTGCGCTTGCAGGTCGGCCACGGTGATGGGCAGGCGTGGGTCTTGCAGGATGGTCAGCGGCACGGTCTGGCTGGCGCCGTTGGCGGTCAGACGCACCTGGTACTCGCCCGGCACGGCGCGCGGCCCACTGTTGTCCTCGCCGGCCTGACTGCGCGGGTCTTTCTTCGTCTGGTCTTCCAGTTTCGCCGCGCGCTCGTAGCGCAAGTCCCAGATGAAGCGGTTCGCGCCGACCGCGACCGGCACGCGCGGCGCGTCCTCGCTCGTGCTGGTGAACCGGCGGACGACATTGCCGCCCTTGTCCAGTATCTCCAGCGTCACCGCGCCCTCCGGCGCGGTGGCGAAGGCATAGTGGATGATCGCGCCGTCCGGCGGGTTGGCGCCGGCGTCAAGGAACTGCTCGGTGTTGTTGCCCTGCGCGTTGTCCACCAGCCGGTAGCCGACCGTGACTGGCCCGGTCATCTTGTAGTTGACTCGCGCCGAACCGGGCTTGGCGTTGCCGCGCCCGTAAATCTTGAAGCGGGTCGTCGGGCGCGGCGTGAAGAGGTGCACCGGCCCACTCGCCGCGCCGTCGCGCACCTGGCGCAGCAGCGAGATGTCATCCAGGATCCAGAAAGAGCGGCCATGCGTCGCCACGACCAGATCGCTGCCTTTCACCACCAGGTCGTAGATCGGCACGACCGGCAGGTTGCCTTGCAGCCGCTCCCACGCCGCGCCGTCGTCGAACGAGACGTAGATGCCGGTCTCGGTGCCGGCGAAAAGAAGACCCTTGCGCTCCGGGTCGGCGCGGATGGTGCGCGTGAAGTCGTCATCGGGGATGCCGTGAACGATCGGCGTCCAGGTCTGGCCGTAGTCGGTCGTCTTGTAGAGGTAGGGGTGCAGGTCGTCCTGCTTGTAGCGGGTCGCCGCAACGTAGGCGGTAGCCGCGTCGTGCGGCGACGGCTCGATGATCGAAATCAGCGCCCATTCGGGCAGGTCGCGCGGCGTGACGTTCTCCCAGGTCTGGCCGTTATCGCGCGAGAGGTGGATGAGGCCGTCGTCCGAGCCGGCCCAGAAGACGCCCGCCTCGTGCGGCGACTCGCGGAAGGCGAAGATAGTGCAGTAGATTTCCGCACCACTGTTGTCGGCGGTGATCGGCCCGCCGTTGGAGACCTGCTTCTCCTTGTCGTTGCGCGTCAGGTCGGGACTGATCACGGTCCAGGAGTGCCCCTCATCGGTCGAGCGGTGAACGTGATTGGAGGTGACGTAGAGCACATCGGGGTTGTGCGGCGAGAACTCGACCGGGAAGGTCCATTGGAAGCGGTACTTGTGCTGGTCGGTCCCCGCGCCGAAGCCGTGAACCTCCGGCCAGACGGTGACGTTGCGCTTCTGCCCGGTCTCCGGATTCCAGGCGATCAGGCGGCCGTGTCCTGGCCCGGTGCCGATGCCGCCGCCGAAAACCTTGTGCGGCGGCTTCGGGCTGACGGCGATGTACCCGCTCTCGCCGCCGCCTGGCTCGACGTAGTCCTTCCAGCTGATCGCGCCCTCGAAGCCGATGCTCGGCAGGCGCATCGCCCAGTTGTCCTGCTGCGAGCCGTAGACGCCGTAGGGCACCCGGTCGTCGGTCGTGACGTGGTAGAACTGCGCGGTCGGCTGGTTCAGCACCGACGACCACGAGCGCCCGCCATCGAACGTGACGCACGCGCCGCCGTCATGGCCCTCGATCATGCGATTGGAATCGCGTGGGTCAATCCAGAGGCCGTGGTTGTCGCCGTGTGGCGTCGGGATCGCCTCGAAGTTACGCCCGCCGTCCACTGACTTCCAGCAGTTCAAGTTCAGCACCCAGACGGTGTCGGCGTCCTGCGGGTCCGCGAAGACGTGCATGTAATACCAGGGACGGCGGCGCAGGTCGCCGTTCTCGCAGACGCGCTCCCAGGTCGCGCCGAAGTCGTCCGAGCGGAAGAGCGCGCCATCCTCCGCCTCAATCAGCGCCCAGACGCGGCCGGGCTGCGCGGGCGACGCGGCGATACCGATCTTGCCAAGCGTGCCGGTCGGCAGGCCCTTGTTGCGCGTGATCTCCTCCCACGTATCGCCGCCGTCGCGCGAGCGCCAGATGCCCGCATCGTCGCCACCGCTGTGCAGCGCGTAGGGATACCGCTGCGCCTGCCAGAACGCGGCATAGAGAAGGCGGGGGTTGTGCGGGTCCAGCGCGATATCAATCGCGCCCGCGCGCGGACCCCGGTGCAGGATCAGTTCCCAGTTCTTCCCGCCATCGGT
>DASUBC010000779.1:0-5956 GCA_035763465.1 Thermomicrobiales bacterium | reverse complement strand
GGCGCACGGGCAGCCAGGCCCGCAGGCGCTCGGTAAAGCGGCGCAACGCATAGGCGGTCGCGCCATTGGCGCGCACATCCTCCCTGCCACCGAGCTGTTCGCCGAGCGCGCCAAAGAACCGGGCGCTCGCCTCGCGGTCGGCGATCCAGCGGGGCACCGCGCGAGTCCGCAGGCCCATCAGCACCGCGAAGGTGATGAGCACAAAGGCCGTCAGCCCCAGCCCAACGCGCGTGTCCTCGCGAAAGAGCAGCGCCAGCACGCCGGCCAGCAGCACCAGATTGCCCAGAACATCAATCACCAACCGCGAGAAGAAATTCGCCAGCACGGTCACGTCGCCGTCAATCCGTTCGATGAGTTCTCCAGGCGTGTGCTGGGTGTGGAACGACTGATCGAGACTCAGGCAGTGCGCGGCCAGGTCGCCGCGCAGCGCGTTGGTCGCCGCCCACGCGACGTTCTCGCCGGTGTAGGTCGCGGCGACGGCCAGCGCCTGGGTGACGAGCGCGACGAGGAGAAAGAGGCTGGCGGCGGCGAGCAACCGATTCGCGGCGCCGCCGGCCAGCGCCGTGTCAATGAAGTACCGCACGATCTGTGGATTGAGCAGTTGCAGGCCAATGTCCGCGCTGAGCAGCACGGCCAGCGCGGTGACCCCGCGCCACTGCGGACGCAGATAACCGGCGAGCAACGCCCAGTATTGTCTGAGTGGAATCTTCACCCGCGCCGTCCTGACGAGTCGTGAGTCGTCGGTCGTCAGTCATCGGTCGTCAGTCGTCAGTGGGTTTGCGCCAGCGCCGTGTCAGCAGCCAGGCACCCTGCCGAGGAGAACCCGCTGCCCGACCGCCCGACTTCGTACGCTTACAACCAGATCGGGTTGGTCAACGCCAGCATTCTGCCATACGCATCCAGCAGTTGCGCGCGAATATAGCCGTCCTGCCTCGCTGCCGAGAAATGCCACTCCTGGTCATCGCCAGCGCAGGGGGCGGCCTGGCGGCAGCCGTTGGCGGTGATGAGCAGCAGCGCCGCGCCCATAGCGCAGACCGCCCGCACCCGCACCCCGGCCGATGTCCGCGCGAGGTAGAGTTGCGGCCCGGCGGGACTGGCCGACAGAAAGCAGTCGCCGGCGCGGATGGCGTCAAGGACGGCGTCAACCGTCCGCGCGCCATTCGTCCGCACCCAGGTCGTTGGCTGCCCCATCTGAGGGTGGAAAAGCGCGCGCGGGTCTTGCTCGCGCAGGCGGTGGGTATCGCTGCCGCCTAGCGCGAGCAGTCGTTCGCCGGCGCGCAGGCGGCGCTCCCAGTACGCCAGCGCGACGCTGTTGAGCGCCTCCCACGGGCCATTCCAGACCTCGATCGCGTGGTGGCCGCGCACGTCGGGATATTCCCACGGCGGGCCGAAGGGGCGCGGATGGTTGACGCTGACCAGGCCGCCGGCGGCGACGGCGTCGCGCATCGCCGCTTCAACTTTCGCCGGTTCGGGGTCACGGAAGTCGAACCAGCGGTCGGCGCCCCAGACATTCCAGTGCCCGCCATAGGTTGTCACCTCGACGCCCGGAATGAGCAGCGGCCAACCTGGGCTGGTCGGCGCCGCATCGGGCGCGCGGTGCGCGTTGACGCTGTTGTGGTCGGTGATGCCCAGAAAATCCAGGCCGGCTTCCGCCGCCGCGTGCAGCGACTCCACCGGCCAGGAATCGCCATCCGAGTAAAGCGTGTGCGAATGGAGGTCGCCGCGCAGCCAGCCCGGTTCGGCGGCCGGCGGCATCGCTGGGCGCACCGGCTGGCCGCTGCGAACATAGACGCGCTCTTCACGCGGCAAGCCGGGGTTGAACCAGACATTCACCGTGTAGTCGAGTCCGCGCGGGCCAATCTTGTAGGGACCAAGCAGCACATGCCAGACGCCGGCGCCGGGCAAACCGGGCTGATACGGCGGCGTGGCCCACGCCTCATCAATCGTCAACGCGCTCTTATTGCTGCCGCTCCAGCCGCGAAAGCCGGGACTGCCCGCAGCCGTGCCGCGCTCATCGAAGAGGCCCAGGTCGAGCGTGTTGCCGCCGAACAGCAGCGGATCGGAGCCGATGCGCTCGGTGTACTCATACGCCAGGTGCAGCTGGCGCACGCCTGGCGGTACGGTGAAGGGGACATGGCGGTAGCGGCGCTGCTCGCCGGGGGCGAAACGTCCCTGAAGCATCACGTCAGGCTGGCGGTTGAGCTGCTGGCTGCTGGTTGAATGCACGCGCCTACCTCGCGCGCAGCGTATGACGAAATCATGCTCCGGTCAAACCAATGTCTCCCTAGATTTGCTTGACAGCCCTTCCGGGGCACCGTATCGTAAGCGCGGCGCGGCAAACGTGTGCATTTACCGGAGATTCGCGCTGTGACAGACCCGCACCCACCAGCGCCCACCAGACGCGTCTCGATCGAAGACATCGCTCGCGCCGGTGGTGTCTCGCACTCGACTGTGTCACGCGCGCTGCGTGATTACCCGCTGATCAGCGCCGCTACGCGCGAGCGCCTGCAAGCCCTGGCGCGGGAGATGGGCTATACTCCCAATGCAGTGGCGCAGAGTTTGCAGCGGCGGCATACCGGCACGATCGGCCTGGTCGTGACGTCCATCAGCGACCCGTTCTTCGTTGACGTTATCGAAGGTGTAGAAGAGGTCGCGCGGTCGGCCGGCCTCAGTATTTTTCTGAATTCCTCGCACAACGACCCGGCGCAAGAGATTGCGGTGATCGAGAATTTTCACCGCCGGCGCGTTGACGGCGTGGTGGCGGCGGCGGCTCGCAGTGGTGACCGCTATGCCGCGCGCTTGCAGCGGATCAACGTGCCGGTCATCCTGATCAACGACCAGGCGGCGGCCGACCGGCACCTCTTTCACTCGGTTGCGGTGGACGACCAGGCCGGCGCGATGCTCGCCGCCGGACACCTGCTCGAACTCGGCCACCGCCGCATCGCCTATCTCGGCGTCAGCAATCGGCCGAAGTCGAACGACCGCCGCCTTGCCGGCTACCGCGCGGCGCTCGCCAGCGCCGGCGTGCCGGTGTGCGACGAGTTGATCGCCATCGCCCCTGAAGAGTTGATGGCGGCGGGCGATGTCGCGGCGGGCCAGGCGCTGGGGCCGCGCCTGCGCGACGCGGGCGCGACCGCGATCTGCTGCCACAACGATATGGTCGCGGTCGGCGTGGGACTGACCTGTGCCGTGCCGGGCGACGTCAGCGTCGTCGGATTCGACGACAACGCCATCGCTCGCTACGTCACCCCGCCCTTGACGACGATCGCCCAGCCGAAGCGCGAGATGGGCCGCCTGGCGATCGAAATGCTGCTCGCCTTGCTCGATGGGCGGGCGGTCGAGTCGCGCGTCTTCCAGCCGACGCTGCGCGTGCGCGCAAGCACGGCGGCGTACAGCCGAGGCTGAGTATTGTGTATGGTGAGTGCCGGTAGGCTCGTTCTCCGCCCTCTCCCGCGAGGCGGGAGAGAGGGTGCCGCCCGCAGTCGGCGGGGGTGAGGGTCGTACTCGGCCAATGCATACTGGAGGGTCTGTATGAGCCAGCAAGCAACCATCCGCCTGACGATGGCGCAGGCGCTGATCCGGTATCTGCAACAGCAGTGGGTCAGCCGCGACGGCGTCGAGCAGCCTTTCTTCAAGGGGTGCTTCGGCATCTTCGGGCACGGCAATGTGGCCGGTATCGGCCAGGCGCTCCAGCAATACCCCGCGTTCCGCTTCTACCAGACCCGCAACGAGCAGGCGATGGTGCATACCGCCGCCGCCTACGCGAAGATGATGAACCGCCTGCAAACCTTCGCCTGCACCTCCTCGATCGGACCCGGCGCCACGAACATGCTTACGGGCGCGGCCGGGGCGACGATCAACCGCCTGCCGGTGCTGCTGCTGCCAGGCGACATTTTTGCCCGCCGCAATGTCGCGCCGGTCTTGCAGCAACTGGAGTCGGAGCACAGCCAGGACATCTCCGTTAACGACGCGTTCCGGCCGGTCAGCCGCTACTGGGACCGTATCAACCGGCCAGACCAGCTACTCACCGCGCTGCCGGCGGCCATGCGGGTGCTGATCAGTCCGGCGGACACTGGCGCGGTGACGCTGGCGCTGCCGCAGGACGTGCAGACCGAAGCCTTCGATTATCCGGCCGGCTTCTTCGCGCAGCATATCTGGCCGATTCCGCGCAACCGCCCCGACCGCGAGGCGCTGAACGAGGCCGCCGCCTGGATTCGCCAGAGCCAGCGGCCACTGATCGTCGCGGGCGGCGGTGTTATCTACAGCGGCGCGACCGAAACACTGCGCCAGTTCGTCACCGCGACCGGCATCCCCGTGGGCGAGACAATGGCCGGCAAGGGCAGCCTGCGGTTTGATGACCCGCTGGCGCTCGGCGCAACTGGCGCAACGGGGACTTTCGCCGCCAACCGGCTGGCGCGGGCCGCCGACCTCGTCATCGGCATCGGCACGCGCTACAGCGACTTCACCACCGCCAGCAAGACGGCGTTCCAGGCGCCGGGTGTGCGCTTCATCAATATCAACGTCGCGGCGTTCGACGCGGCCAAGCACGCGGCGCTCGGTCTCGTCGGCGATGCGAAGGCGACGTTGGAGGAACTCGGCACACTGCTCGACGGCTGGCAGGTCGCGCCCGCCTATCGCGCCGGGGCCGAGCGGCTGCGCCAGGAGTGGGACGCCGAGGTCGCGCGCATCTACGCCATCCGGCACGAACCGCTGCCCAGCCAGGGCGAACTGATTGGCGCGGTAAATGAACGCGGCGACCCCGATAGCGTGATGGTCTGCGCGGCGGGCAGCCTGCCAGGCGACCTGCACAAACTCTGGCGCGCTCGCCATCCCAAGCAATATCACCTCGAATATGGCTACAGTTGCATGGGCTACGAGATCGCCGGCGGTCTGGGCGTCAAGATGGCGGCGCCCGACCGCGAGGTCTATGTGATGGTCGGCGACGGGAGTTACCTGATGCTCTCCGCCGACATTGTGACGTCGCTGCAAGAGGGCTACAAACTGACGATCGTCCTGCTTGACAATAGTGGACATAAAAGTATCGGCGCGCTCAGCCGGTCGCTGGGCCAGGAAGGTTTTGGCACCCGCTCCGTCTACCCGGAGGAGGGTGTTTTGCCCGGCGACGAAGCGGGCGGCGCGGCGCGGACCCTGCCGGTAGACCTCGCGCTGAACGCGCGCAGCCTCGGCGCGCACGTCATCACCTGCCAGGGGTACGACGATTTCGTGGCTGCGCTCCAGGCGGCGCGCGCGATTGACCGCACGACAGTGATATACATTCAGAACGACCGCTACGAGAGTGTGCCGGGCTACGAGAGCTGGTGGGATGTGCCGGTCGCCGAGGTCAGCGAAGCGGAATCGGTACGGCAGGCGCGGGCGGAGTGGCAGACGATGCGCGCGAAGGAGCGATTGTGGTGGTAGCGGCGCTGAATATCGGCAACGCGCCCTGTTCGTGGGGCGCGATCGAATTCGAGGACAATTCTTCACGGATCATCGGCTACACGCAGATGCTCGACGAACTCGCGGCCACCGGCTACACCGGCACGGAGCTGGGTGACTGGGGCTTCATGCCGACCGATCCGGCGCGGCTGCGCGGCGAGCTCGCCCGGCGCAAGCTAGCGATGATCGGCGCGTTCGTGCCCGTCCGTCTGCGCGACCGGGCGGCGCATGGACCGGGCGAAGCGCAGGCCGTCCGCACAGCACAACTGCTCGCGGCGGTGAGGGCGCCGTCCGACCCCGTGCCGCCCGTGATCGTCCTGGCCGACGATAGCGGCGTCGAGCCGGTGCGCCAGCAGAACGCCGGGCGGATCACGCCCGCGCTGGCGCTGCCGAACGCTGACTGGCCGGTCTTCGCCGCCGGCGCGGAGCAGATCGCCCGCGCCGTGCGCGCCGCGACTGGCCTTCGCACGGTCTTTCATCCACACTGCGCGGGCTGGATTGAGACCCCGGCCGAGATCGC
>DASUBC010000778.1:0-3175 GCA_035763465.1 Thermomicrobiales bacterium | reverse complement strand
CCTAGCAGGACCGCCAGTCTCGCCTCAGTTCACTCCCCTGCTCACCATGCCCAAAACCTACCCCTAAAAGGGCCAGGGGGTGAGGGCCGCTGGACCCTCTGCACAAAATACACAAAATACACAAAAACCCCTGGCAGGGGGTACAAGTGGGGCGCCGCCTACTTCCAGCCGGCGTCCGGCGGAAAGACCGACGTGCAGCGCACGGCCACCGACGGCTCTTGCAGCACGCCGTTCTTCACCGCCGCCGCCCACACCTGGAAGTGCGGGGCCTGGGTATGCGCCTTGAACGCGGCTTCGTCGCGGTAGACTTCATAGAAATAGTAGTGGTCCGGGTCGGCGTTGTCTTGCAGCACGTCGAAGCGCAGGCACCCCGGCTCGTCGTCGCGCGAGCCGCGCGAATCCTCCCCGCTCGCTGCCAGAAACTCCTCGCGCCGCTCCGGCTTGACCTTCAGGGATACCACTAAGACGTACATAACACCTCCGTAGATGGTAGACGGTAGACGATAGACGATAGACGGTAGTGGCTACGGTACCGACGAGAAACCAGTATGCTCAGCCCAGCGCCGCGCCACTACTACCGTCTATCGTCTACCGTCTCGTCCCTATGGCCGCTCGCCGAACACTTCCGTGCCGGGGCGGGCGTACTTCGGCAGTACCTCGTCGTTGAATTCGAGGCCGATGCCCGGCTTGTCGGTCAGCACGACGGCGCCGTTCTGGATGACCGGCTGGTCCTGGATGGTCAGTTCGTCCCAGCCTTCGTAATCCACCCAGTGCCATTCCATCACCAGGAAGTTCGGGATGGTCGCGCAGACGTGCGCGGAGGCCATCGTGCCGAGCGGGCCGCAGACGTTGTGCGGGGCCAGCGGCACGTAGTAGACCTCGGCCATATTGGCGATCTTGCGGCACTCCGAGAGACCGCCGCACTTGGGGATGTCGGGCATGATGTAGTCCACCGCCTGCTGCTCCAGCAGGTCGCGGAAGCCCCAGCGCAGGTAGAGATTTTCGCCCGCGCAGAGCGGCACCTGGGAGACGCGCTTCACCTCGCGCATCGCCGCGACATTCTCCGGCGGCACCGGCTCCTCCAGCCAGAGGAGGTTGAACGGCTCCATCGCCCGCGCCACCGCGATGCCGCTGGCGATGTCGTAGCGGCCGTGCATGTCAATCGCCAGGTCAATCTTCGGCCCGACCGCGTCGCGCACCGCCGCGACCCGCTCGGCCATCCAGGCGACCTCTCCGGGGGAGGCGCGCCAGTTCCACGGGTCGTTGCGGAAGCCGGCGTTGCGCTCGTCCACATCAAATTTGATCGCGTCGAAGCCGAGCGCCACCACTTCCTTCGCCCGCCTGGCGTACGATTCCGGCTGGAAATCCTTCCCGGCGTGGCTGTCGCAGTAGAGGCGGATGCGGTCGCGGAACTGGCCGCCCAGCAGTTGATAGACCGGCACGCCGAGCGCCTTGCCCGCCAGGTCCCACAGCGCGATTTCGATGCCGGTCATCGCCGTGACGGTCGCGCCGGCCATCGCGCCGTCGAACAGACGCGAGCGGCGCATCTTCTCGTAGAGCGCGTCCACGTTCAGCGGGTTCTCGCCGATGATGTACTGCTTCAGCGCATGAACCATGCGCGGACAGCCCTCGCCACCGTGGATGCACTCGCCATTGCCAATCAATCCCTCGTCGGTATAAATCCGCACGTAGGTCGAATACCCATGCCCCTTAATCTCCGCCGTGCGAATGTCGGTGATTTTCATGCGATGCTTCCCTCCCGTCACGGGTTGCAGGTTCCAGGTTCGCAGGTTCCAGGTTTCTCCTGCGGGCGTATGCGCCTGACCACAGAAACCTGGAACTTGCAACCTGGAACTTGTAACCCGTCCGTGAACCTGTCAACCTGCAACCTGTAACCCACGCTTTAGCGCTCCACCCTTCTCCCCGTCTCCCGCTCGTATTCGACTTCTTTGTCGGGCAGCGGCGGGTAGTAGTCGTGGACGGAGCCGCCCGCCGCGATTTTGCCGCGAATCCACATCTCCAGGTGCTCTTTGGCCGGGCCGTGCGCGGCGACGTACTCGGCCAGGTCGAGCGGCATCGCCAGCACGCCCTCGTCGTCCGCGAGGATGATGTCGCCGGGGTAGACGGTCGCGCCGGCCATGTTGACCGGCAGGTCGTGGTCCACCGGCATAACGTCGCGCCCGCTGGCCGAAGGGTGCGCGGCGGCGCAGAAGACCGGCAGTCCCACATCCTTGATGTACGGCGTGTCGCGCACCGCGCCGTTGATGACGGCGGCGAGCGCGCCGCGCGCCTTAATCCGCGCGGAGAGGATGTCGCCGATGATGCCGGAGGTCGGCACGCCGAGCGCGTCCACGCAGAAAATATCGCCTGGTTCGAGCGATTCGATGGTGACGATTTCGGCGGAATTGCGCCGCCGCGTGCGGTTGGCCTCGCGCTCCGCTTCGGTCGCCGGCAGGCGTTCCGCGCCGCGCCGCATCAAGTAGCGGCAGGTGCGCGCCCGGCCGACGAGCCGCTGCCCCAGTCCCAGCGGCTGCAAAATAGATAGCCCCAGCATGTAGGTGTTGCGCCAGCCCTGCTGCATGAGCATCTGAAAGGCGCTCGCGGTGCTGACCTGCGCGAGCTCGTCGCGCAACGCGGCGAGACGCCGCGCTTCCTCCGCGCCCCAGACCAGTCCGGACATCGTTCACCTCCGCAGTCGTCGGTCGTCGGTCGTCAGTGGATTTGGGTCAGCGCGGTGCTGCTGTGGAGTACCCCGGATTAAAATCCGGGGCTGAATGGCGCTCACGCGCCACGAAGTCCGCCTGCGCGGACTGGGGCTGGATAACGGCTGCGCCAGCATCCAGCCCCGGCATCATCATAAACCCAGTCCGCGCAGGCGGACTTCGTGGCCGCAGCCTTCAGCCTGCGGTTTCAACCGCCCGGGCACACCACGCCACCACCGTGCCCGCAATCAGCCACCGTGCAGACGAGAACCCACTGCCCGACTGCCCGACTGTCCGACTCGCCACTACTCAACCTCGACAATCGCCTCGATCTCGACCGTGATGCCGTTCGGTAGCGACCCCATGCCGACGGCGGAGCGGGCGTGGCGGCCACGCTCACCAAAGACTTCGAGGAAGAGGTCGGAGCAGCCGTTGATGACTTTGGGCTGCTCGCCGAAGTCGGGCGCGGCGTT
>DASUBC010000777.1:0-6523 GCA_035763465.1 Thermomicrobiales bacterium | reverse complement strand
CGAAGAACAGATCACGTCGATCTACCAGAAGAATCCCGTGCAGTGATGAGTCGGGCAGTCGGGCAGTCGGGCAGTCGGGCAGTGCGCTGGACCAGCACTGCGCCGGCAAATAAGCACGGTGTTGTTCTGAACCCACTGCCCGACTGCCCGACCGCCCGACTGCCCGACTCATCACTGCACGGGATTCTTCTGGTAGATCGACGTGATCTGTTCTTCGGCGAACGCGATGGCCTGGTCGGTTGTGCTGCCGGTGCAGGCTTTGGCGAACATGTTCGGGATGACGTAGGTGTTGACGACCTGGGAAGCGGCGGCGGTTGATGGGCCGGGATAGCCGTCGGCGGCGGCGTACTGGCCGAGGTCTTGCAAGATATTGAGTTTCGGGTCTTCGCCCAGAATCGGCATCGGCTTCTTCTCGAATGCTTTCAGGGTAGGGTTGTCGTAGCCGGTGCTCGCCTTGAAGCCGTCCATCCACTGCGCGAAGTAGTCGTAGAGGAACTTCTCGGCTACCGCCTGGTCCTTCGTCCACTTCCAGTTGACCCAGGTGCGGGTCGGCACGCGCATCACCCGTCCTTTCGGCCCGGCCGGGCAGATCGAGACGGCGGTCTGGGCCTGAATCTCCGGGGGCGCCGAGCGATAGGCGCTGATCGGATTCAGGATGAACGAACCGACGCCCGAGGCGAGCAAGCGGTTGTTGGACGAGTCGTCCCAGGAGAGCACTTCGGAGGTCATCGCGCTCTGGTAGATTTTGACGACATCTTCAATCGCCGCCTTCGTCTCCGGCGAATTGATCGTAATCGTCTTGCCGTCTTTCGCCGTCACCGCAGCGCCATACCCCCAGAGGATGCCGAAGAGCGAACTGTTGGAGTCGCCGGTCGCCGAGATGGCGAAGCCCATCTGGTGGCCCTTGTCCTTCAACTTCTTCCCGCCATCAATCATATCCGACCACTTATCGAAGGCATTGACTCCAGCATCCTTGAAGTAGTCGGTGCGATAGAGGCCGGGGAAGGGAATGTAGAAGTCGGGGATGCCCCGCCAGGTGTCTTTCACCAGCCCGGCCGATTTCGCGATGTCGAGCCAGCCACCATACGTCGCGCCGAGATAATCAGCCAGTTTGGTCAGATCGTTGAGTTTGTCGGCGAAGATGTAGGTGTCGGGTGGATTCTCCAGCAGGGTCAGGTCGTGGCCGGTGCCGGCCGCCACTTCCGCCGATGATCGCTGAAAGATCGTGTTCGTCGGGATATGGTCCACGGTGACGTTGACCTTGTTCTTCGTCCCCCAGTCTTTCGCGTACTTATCGAAGTAATCGTCGTACGCCGGGACGAAGTGACTCCACATCAGGAAAGTCAGCGAGTGGTTGCCGGTGCTGATAGCGGGCGGCGTATAGGCCGCGCCCGCGCTCGACGACGCCGAGCTGCTTGCCGCCGAACTGCTCGCTGCCGAAGTGCTGCCGCTCGCGGCCCCGCCAGACGCCTGCGATGTCGCGGCGCTACTACTGCTGCTGGCGCTGCTGCTCGTTGCGGCAGCCGCGGTCGAACTGCTGCTACTGCTGCTGGTGCTGGTGGCTTTGGTCGCGGGTGGCGGCGTCGCGGTGGCGGCGCTGCCGCCACAGGCGGCGACAATCGGCGCGATTGACAGTCCGGCGAGACCGACACCCAGGCCGCGTAACAGCCTGCGGCGTGTCAGACGGGGGGCCTGGTCCGGGATGAACGCGGTGCGAAAGTCGTCCGGGTCCATGATCGTTGCCCTTTCCTCATCTGTTCATGGCGCTGCCGTGCAATGCCGGCCGTGCGTCGTTTCGCGGTTGTCTGCGCGTCACTGCCGCTTTCGCTCTCGCCGCTCACCTCCTCGATCCACCCAATCTCGCGCGACCACCGGCCCGCCTGGCGGCTATCCGCGCCCGCGCTGCCGTGAGAAACGCCGATCACTCTGGCGCTACTTGAATGCGCCACTTGTGATACCGGAGATGAAGTCGTCCAGGAACAGGTTATAGAGAATCGCGACCGGCAGGCCGACGATCAGCGCGCCGGCCATCAGTTCGCCCCAGTAGAAGATGTCACCGCGAATCAGGTCGGTCACGACGCCGAGCGTGACCGGCTTGGCTTTCGATGAGGTTACGAAGGTCAGGGCGTAGATAAAGTCCTGCATCGCCAGGGTGAACGCGAACATCATCACCGAGAGAATGCCCGCGCGGCTGAGGGGCAACACGACGTGCCGCACTGCCTGGAAGCGCGTGCAGCCGTCAATTTCGGCCGCTTCCTCCAGTTCCAGCGGCACCGTCTTGAAGAAGCCCATCATCAGCCAGGTGCAGAAGGGAATCGTAATCGTGGGGTAGACCAGCACCAGCGCCCAGATGCTGTTTTGCAGGTGCAAACTCGTGACAATTCGTGAGAGCGGGATGAATAGCAGCGATGACGGCACCAGGTAGGTCAGAAAAATCGCGATCGCCAGCGTATCGCCGCCCGGCAGGCGCATCCGCCCCAGCGCATACCCCGCCGGCACGGCGGCCAGCAGCGTAACGATGACAGTGAAGAAGGAGATGATATAGGTATTGACCAGCCAGGTCGCGAAATTGGTCTTCTGGAAGAGATAGGCGACATGGGTGAATGTCGGCGCCAGGTTGAACCAGAGCCGGAAGTTGCGCGGATTATAGAGGTCGGCGTTGGACTTGAACGCGGTCAAGACCATCCAGTAGATGGGAAAGACCGCGATAATGATGTAGACGGCCACGCCCAGATAGAGCAGTGTACGGTTGGTGATCTTCCGCCGGTTGAGCCGGGCATGGGTACGGGCAGCGTGCGCCGGCGCGCGAAGCAACGTGCGTGTCGCCATTCCTCAGACCTCCCGGTGTCGTAACTGGCGTAGGAAGAAGAGCGCCAGCAACAGGAGGACTGGTGTGAGGAACAGCGTCGTCGCCGCGCCCTGGCTGAGGTTTCCCGAGTTGATGCCGACCTGGAATGCATAGACGCTGAGCACGTTCGTGGCGTTGGCCGGCCCGCCTTGTGTCAGCAGGTAGACGATCGTCAGGTCAGTGACGGTAAAGATGATGCTGAACAGCAGGCCGATGACGAGAATCGGCGCGATCATCGGCACAATGATCTTGGTGTAGCGCGTCCAGGGACTCGCGCCGTCAATGCGCGCTGCGTCAATGATCTCCGGTGGCACTGAGGTTAGCCCAGCCAGCAGGATGATGGCGGAGAAAGGGAAATTGCGCCAGACATTGACCGCGATGACGCCGCCCATCGCGATCGCGCCGCGTCCCAGCCACTGCACGCCCTGCGGGGTGTTCAGCAGAATATAGGAATGGCTCAGGTGCGGCCCAATCACGTCGAGCAACGCGTAGAGATGGAGTTTGAGTCCAAGCCAGTTCAGCACACTGTACTGGGAATCGAACATCCACTTCCAGCTCAGGATGGTCAGCGCGATCGGAATCGTCCATGGCAGGAGAATCAGGAAGCGCACGACTCGCCGGCCCCGAAAATTCTCCAGCAGGATGAAGGCGAGCAGCGTGCCGAGGACGGCGTTGATGACGATTGACACGATGGTGTAAATCACCGTGTTGCGAAGCGATTCCCGAAAGGTAGGGTCGCTGAAGAGCGCGCTGAAGTTCTTCAGTCCAACGAAGCCGCCGCTCAGGTTAGTAACCGATACATCGCGAACGCTATAACTGAGGGCCAGAAAGAACGGAATCGCCACCAGCGCCAGGATGTAGAGCAGGGCCGGTGCCAGTAACAGATACCCTACGAAGCGGGTGCGCCTGGTGCGCGCCTGTGCGAGACTGACGGAACGACGGGAAGCGGTCGCCACTGCCATCGGCATGCTCCATCGAACGGCTGGATCAATGCCACTAAGTTGTGCGGATGAGAGGCGAGTTACCGCTGCGTCGAGGCGCTGGCCAGCATCGTTGAGGCAATTTCCGACAGCAACGTCGGCACGCGACACGCCGGAAAGCGAACTTGCGAGGTCGGCAACAGTGTCGGCAGTTGCATTATAGTCGAGCCGGTGAAACCTGTCTACCGCATCGGCAATGAGCACTACGCTATCTACGCTGGCGAATGTGAATCCGGATTGCAGAAAGGGGCGAATCATGCCGCGCGTTGTCGTCGCCGATGATTACAATGCGGTCTATGCGACCGCGCCGCCAATCGCCATGCTACGCGAGCGCGCCGAAGTCGCCATCTACACCACGCCACACCGTTCGCTGGACGAACTGTCTGAACGGCTCCAGGGCGCCGACATCATCATCGCGAATCGTGAACGCCTGCCGCTCCGTGCCGAACTCTTCGATCGCGTGCCGACGCTGCGCCTGATCGCGCAGACTGGTCTGCGCGGGCGGCATCTCGACCTGGCCGCCGCGACCGCGCGCGGCATTCTCGTCGCCGGCACGGCGGGCGAAGCCTCCGGCACGGCGACGGCTGAACTGACGGTCGCGCTCATGCTGGCCGCCCTGCGCCGCCTGCCGTACGGCGACCGCGAGGTGCGCGCCGGGCAGTGGTCGCAGTTCGTCGGACGCGAGGCGCGCGGGCGCACGCTCGGCGTGATCGGCCTCGGGCGCATCGGCGGCCAGGTCGCGCGCGTGGCGCAGGCGCTCGGAATGCAGGTGCTCGCCTGGGGGCCGACGCTGACGCCGGAACGCGCGTCCGCCGCTGGGGCGACGTATCGGCCGCTGGAAGCACTGCTGCCGGCCGTAGACGTGTTGACCATTCACCTGCGCCTCTCGGAGTTGAGCGAAGGCTTGCTCGACCGCGACAAATTGGCGCTACTCAAGCCCGACGCGCTGCTCGTCAACACCTCGCGCGCGGCGATTCTCGACGAAACGGCGCTGATTGCCATGCTGCAAGCGGGCCGGCTCTGGGGCGCGGCGCTCGATGTCTACGCCACCGAGCCGCTACCGTCCGATCATCCCTTCCTGACCATGCCGAACGTCGTCCTGACGCCCCACATCGGCTGGGTCGCCGAGGGCAGTTATGCCGAATACATCAGCGGCGCCGTCGCGAATATCCTCGCCTACCTCGACGGCCGGCCGCTCCAGAACGTGCTCAATTCGGGGTAGTCGGGCAGTCGGGCAGTCGGGCGGTCGGGCAGTGGGTTCTCGTCAGCGGGTGCCTGGCTGCTGGCGCAGTGCTGATGGGGTGTTGCGCCGAATGAATTCGGCGCGAAGGGCGACTCCGCCGCCACAAAGTCCCCTCACGGGGACTGGGGCTGGCCTACCTGTACGGTAGACAACCAGCCCTGGTCTCATAGCAACCCCAGTCCCCGCGCACGGGGACTTCGTGGCCGCAGGCCATGTAGCCCCGGATTGCAATCCGGGGTAGCCCGCAACGCCACCGCGCCAGCAGCCCGGCGCCATGCTGACGAGAACCCACTGCCCGACTGCCCGACTCGTGATAGAATGCGAACGCAGTGGCGGCATCAGACATGCGAGCAGCTGATTGACCGCATTGCCGCTGGCAATCAGCAATTCATAACGAGGAGGGAACGATGGCCCAGCAAACCGAAGCCATTGAAGCCTTGTTTGGCGAGAACCGGACCTTCCCGCCGCCAGCCGATTTTCAGGCGCACGCGCTGGTCAAGGACGACAGTATCTACAAGCAGGCAGAGGCTGATTTCGAGGCGTTCTGGGCCGAGCAGGCCAAGACGCTCGACTGGTACGAACCCTGGCAGCAAGTGCTCGACTGGCAATTGCCCTACGCCAAGTGGTTCGTCGGCGGCAAACTCAATGCCTCGGTCAATTGCCTCGACCGCCATGTCCAGGCCGGGCGCGGCGACCGCGTCGCCTATTACTTCGAGGGTGAGCCGGGCGACCGCAAAACCGTGACCTACGCCGAACTGCTGGACGAGGTCTGCCGCTGCGCCAACGCGCTCAAAGAGCTCGGCGTCAAGCGCGGCGACCGCGTCGTCATCTACATGCCGATGATCCTCGAACTGCCGATCGCCATGCTCGCCTGCGCGCGAATCGGCGCGCCCCATAACGTCGTCTTCGGCGGCTTCTCGTCCGATGCGTTGCGCGACCGCATCCTCGACTCCGACGCTGAGATCGTCATCACCGCCGACGGCGGCTTTCGGCGCGGCAAGCCCTTCGGCCTGAAAGTGCAGACCGACACGGCGCTGCAAGAGACGCCGAAGGTCCGTAAGGTGCTGACCGTGCGCCGCACCGGCCAGGACGTCGCGATGCAGGAGGGCCGCGACGTCTGGTGGCACGACATCGTCGCGCGCCAGTCCACCACCTGCGAGCCGGAACGGATGGACAGCGAAGACATGCTCTACCTGCTCTATACCTCCGGTTCGACCGGCAAGCCGAAGGGCATCGTCCACACTACCGGCGGCTATCTGCTTGGCACCTCGTTCACGCATCGCTACGTCTTCGACCTGCACGACGACAGCATCTACTGGTGCGCCGCCGACATCGGCTGGGTGACGGGGCACTCCTACATCGTCTACGGGCCGCTGGCGAACTGCGCGACTGGCGTGATGTATGAAGGCACGCCCGATTACCCCGACAAGGACCGCTGGTGGGAGATCATCG
>DASUBC010000776.1:0-10427 GCA_035763465.1 Thermomicrobiales bacterium | reverse complement strand
GCCGCGCCGCTTGCCGGCAGCACGCCAGTTCCCCACCGCCAGCAGGCGGATTGTCTCACGCCCTCTATACGCGCGACCCGGCAATTCGTCACAAACGGGATAGGCGATAGGGGATAGAGGTTCGTGACAGCGCGGCGCTGGTCTCCCAGCATAGTGCCCACGAAAGACTATCCCCTATCCCCTCACAACAATGTGATGATTTCGAGGCTCAGTCGTATAGTGATGTGACGAAGCCAATGGGGCGAGCACGCCACCACAAGGACACCCAGGCAGGCAGTTGACGGCGCCACTGACCGACAAGCAATTGGTCATGGGCGTCGGCACGCACCCCAGCAGGCGCCACCGGTAGGCGCCGGTGGTCAGGAATGGAAGCAGGATGCGAGGCGGGTGATGAGCCAGATGGCAGGTTCGGGCGACACCGATCGCGCCAGCGCCACCGGCGTCGCCGATTCGGCGGCGAACTGCTACGCGGCAGGGATGGCGGCGCTACGGCAAGGCGACCTGGAGACCGCGCGGCAATGGGCTGTGCGCTGCGCCGCCGTCGCGGCCGACAGCGCCGACTGCGAGGCGTTGCACGGGGCGATCGCGACCGAAGATGGCGAATTCGACGAGGCGATCGGCGCGCTGAAACGGGCAACCGCCCTGGCACCGCAGAACGCGGCGTTTGCCCGGCAACTGGGCGAGGCGCTGGCGGCCAACGGCCAGGCCCGCGAGGCGCGCGATGTGCTGGCGCAGGCGGCGGACCGTGCGCCGGACGACGCCGACCTGCTGGTCGATCTGGCGTATATGCAGATGACGACCGGCAATCCGGGCGGCGCACGCACGGCGATCGAGCGCGCAGCGACTGCGCGGCCGGCGAGTACGGCGATTCGTGAGGCGCAAGCGCGCATCTACGAGGCCGCCGGCGCGCCGGAACTGGCGACGACTACGCTGGCCCAGCTCGCGCAAGCCGCGCCAACGCCGCGCACGCTCACCGATCTCGCCCGGCTCTCGCTGGAGCAAGCGCGGTATGCCGACGCCGACGCCGCCTTCCGGCAACTGGCTGCGATCGATCCGGAGCACGATCTGGTTGCGCTCCACGGCCGCATCTGGTGCGCGATCAAGCGGGGCGACTGGCGGAGCGCACTCGAACTTTCGCTCGGGGCGACGCGGATTGATCGCTATGATCTGACAACCGCGCTGCTGGCCTACGCCAAAGACCGGCTCTTCACGCAACCGCCGGCCGGTGAGGCGGCGGCGCGCGAAGCCGAACTTGGTGAGCGCGTCAAAGCAGCATTGTGGGAGCACAGCACGCTCCACGCAGACGACGCCAGCGCGGCGGACGCAGGAACAGAGGAGGAGGAACGTGGTTGAGCAGCAAGCAACGCCGGTCGTAGGGGCACCGCCAAGCCTGGCCGCCCGGCTCGCGGCGATGCCGGCGGACCGGTGGGTCAAGTGCCCGAATTGCAGCGCCTTCATCTATCACAAGCGTCTGGAAAAGAATCTGAAGGTCTGCCCGGAATGCACCTACCACTTCCGTCTCTCCGCGCGCGAGCGCGTCACGTTCTTGCTCGACGCCGGTTCGTTCGAGGAGCGCGACGCCGAGATGGCGCCGGGCGACCCGCTCGGCTTCGTGGACAGCAAGCCGTATCCCGCGCGCATCGCCGAAAACCGGCGTAAGAGCGGCGCGAAGGAAGCGGCGATCTACGGCGCCGGCACAATCGGCGGTTATCCGGTCGTCATCTGCGTGCTCGACTTCACCTTCCTCGGCGGCAGCATGGGGTCGGTCGTCGGCGAAAAGGTGACACGCGCGGCCGAACTTGCCGCTGAAACGCACACGCCGCTGATCGTCTGCTCGGCTTCCGGCGGCGCGCGAATGCAGGAAGGCACCGTCTCGCTGATGCAGATGGCGAAGACGTCGGCGGCGCTGGCGGTGCTGGCCGAGCAGGGCGTGCCCTACTTCTCGCTGCTGGTTGACCCGACCTACGGCGGCGTCAGCGCGTCGTTTGCGACACTTGGCGACCTGATCATCGTCGAACCGAAGGCGCGCGTCGGCTTCGCCGGCCCGCAGGTCATTGAGCAGACGATCCGGCAGAAGTTGCCGGCGGGCTTCCAGACCGCCGACTTTCTGATGGAGAAGGGGCAGATTGACCTGATCGTGCCGCGCGCCGAACTGGCACTCACGTTTAAGAAGCTGCTGGCGTATCACACCAAGCCCGACCCGGTCGAGCAGAGCGCGCCAGCGCAGGCAACCGCCCAGACGACCAGCAACGGCGCGGCGGTGCAGCGCAGCGCCTGGGAGTCGGTGCAGCTGGCGCGCCACCAGGACCGGCCGAATCTGCTCGAATACGCCGAGATGATTTTTGACGACTTCACCGAGTTGCACGGCGACCGCACCTTCCGCGACGACCAGTCCATCATCGGCGGGCTGGCGCTGCTGGCGGGCCGGCCGGTGATGGTCATCGGCCAGCAGAAGGGGCGCGGCACGCGCGAGAACATCACGCGCAACTTCGGGATGCCGCACCCGGAAGGCTATCGCAAGGCGCTGCGCCTGATGCAATATGCTGGGCGGCTTGGCCTGCCGCTGCTTACGTTTATTGATACCCCCGGCGCGTATCCAGGCATCGCGGCGGAGGAGCGGAATCAGAGCGAGGCGATCGCGCGCAACCTGCTCGTCATGGCCCGCCTGCCGATTCCGATCGTTTGCACGGTGATCGGCGAGGGCGGCAGCGGCGGCGCGCTGGCGATCGGTGTGGGCGACCGGGTGCTGATGCTGGAGAACGGCATCTACTCGGTGATCAGCCCGGAAGGCTGCGCGACGATTCTCTTCAAGGACGCCGCGAGCGCGCCCCGCGCCGCCGAAGCGTCGCGGCTGACCGCGCGCGAGCTGCTGCGTCTCGGCATCGCCGACGAAGTGGTGCCGGAACCAGCCGGCGGCGCGCACACCGATCCGGCGGCCACCGCCGAGGCGCTGAAGGCGGCGCTGATTCGTAACCTGGACGCGCTGGTGGGCACGGACGGGCGGGCGCTGGTAGACCAGCGGTATGCGCGCTTCCGCGCCTTTGGCGAGTTCACGAACAACGCCGGCCACGCGGAGGGGGAGCCGCGCCGCGCCGGCACGGCAGCCTGATCCGATCGGCGTGACCCAGGCGGAGGATAAAAGCAGTCGCGGAGGAAAGAGAACAATGGGCGACAACCCCAACGGACAGCGGACCGAACCAAGCGCCGAAGCGGTGCAACTGGTCGTCAAGGAGACGAAAGAGCTCGTCCGCACGCTCGAAGGCACGGCCGTCAGCAAGGTCCGGATCAAGACCGAGAGTTTCACGATCGAGGTCGAGCGCGAAGGCGGCACAATTGTCGCCGTGGCCCCGGTGGCCGGTGCGGCTTCCGTGGCCGCCGGCTTGGCGCCGGCCGCCAGCGCACCGGGGGCGATGACCGTGGTCGCGCCGCTGGTCGGCGTCTTCTACCGCTCGTCGTCGCCCGGCGCGAAGCCTCTGGTCGAGGTCGGCGACACCGTCGAGCGCGGCCAGGTCGTCGGCATCGTCGAGGCGATGAAGGTGATGAACGAAGTCACCAGCGACTATCGCGGCACCGTGACCGAAATCCTCGTCGGCGATGGCGAGGCCGTGCAATTCGAGCAGCGCCTGATGTTGATTGACGCCGCTGGTAAGTAACGAGTGACGAGTAATGAGTAACGAGTGATGAGTTGCTTCATACAAGTGCTGCGCTAGCTGATAGACACCGCGCCGGCAAGAGCCACTCATCACTCATCACTCATCACTCGTTACTGGAGTGGGGCCGTGTTCAAGAAAGTGCTGGTCTGCAACCGTGGGGAGATCGCCCTGCGCGTCATCCGGACCTGCCGCGACATGGGAATCAAGACGGTGCAGGTCTACTCCAAGGCCGACGCTGATTCGCGCCCGGTCGAACTGGCCGACGAGGCGATTCTGATCGGGCCGCCAGCGGCGAACCGGAGTTACCTCAACATCCCTTCGATTATCCAGGCGGCGCTGATGACGGGCGCGGAGGCGGTCCACCCTGGCTACGGGTTTCTCTCGCAGGATACCTACTTCGCGGAGATTTGCCGCGACCACGACATCACCTTCATCGGGCCGTCGCCGGAAGTCATGGAGGCGATGGGCGATAAGTCGTCGGCGCGTAAGTTGATGGGCGACGCCGGGCTGCCGATGGCGGGCGGCACCGAGAAGCCGCTGGTGAACTACGACGAGGCTCGCGAGCGCGCCGAGGTGGTCGGCTACCCGATCATCCTGAAAGCGTCGGCCGGCGGCGGCGGGCGCGGGATGCAGGTCGTCTGGAGCCGCGACGAACTGGCCGACGCGCTGGAAGATGTTCGCAATACCGCGCAGGCCGTCTTCAAGGACAACCGCGTCTACCTGGAAAAATTCATTCGCGACGCCCGACACGTCGAGATACAGGTGATGGGTGACCGCTACGGCAACGCGGTCTACCTGGGCGAGCGCGACTGCTCGATCCAGCGCCGCCAGCAGAAACTGATCGAGGAATCGCCCTCCGTCTACATTGACGACGACCTGCGCCGCCGGATGGGCGAGGCCGCCGTCGCCGGCGCCAAGGCGATCGGCTACGAGAGCGCCGGGACGATGGAGTTTCTGGTTGACCCGGACAAGAACTTCTATTTCATGGAGATGAACACGCGCATTCAGGTGGAGCACCCAGTCACGGAGACGACGACCGGCTTCGACCTGATCGAACTGATGATCCGCGTGGCGTCCGGCGAGCAGTTGCCGATCACGCAGGCGGACATCAAGCCGCACGGTCATGCGATCGAGTGCCGCATCAACGCCGAAGACCCGGCGAACAACTGGTCCGGCGCGAGCGGCGCGATCACCCGCTTCATCCCGCCGGGCGGCCCGCGCGTGCGCGTGGACACACACGCCTACAGCGGCTACACCGTGCCGCCCTACTACGATTCGCTGATCGCCAAGCTCATTGTGCATGGCAAGGATCGCCGGGACGCGATGGACATTATGTTGCGGGCGCTGGACGAGTTCGCATGCGACGGGATTAAGACGACAATCCCGTTCCACCAGCAGCTTCTACACCATCCGGTCTTCCGCAGCGGCGAGTATCATCTCGACTTTCTGGAGAAATATATGCGGCCGGACGGCACGCTCATTGTTCCGGAGTCGTGAGAGCGTGAGTTGTGAGACGGGAGAGGGTTCATGCCAGCGCGGCGCCTGTTTACTGGCGTAAGGCTCACCCCAGGCAACTCACGACTCACGCTCTCACGCCCTACTAAAGGGGGATATCATGGCTGACGAGGCAAACCAGGTGGCGGCGCTGGAGCAGGAGTTGGCCGCCGAGCGGCAGGCGCGGCAGGCGCTGGTCGAGGCGAGCCTGCGGCTCAACTCACTGCTGAACCTGCCGGAACTGCTGGGCGCGATTATGGAGTCGGCCACCGCGCTGCTAGGGGCCGAGACCAGCTCACTGATGCTGCTGGATGAGACGACGAACGAACTGACCTTCTCCGTCGCGACCGGCGAGGCCGGCGGCAATGTCAAAGACCTGCGCGTACCCGCCGACCGGGGTATCGCCGGTTGGGTGCTGCAACACGACCAGACGGCGGTCGTGGACGATGTCGCCAGCGACCAGCGTTTCTACGGCCAGATCGATCAGTCGAGCGGCTTCCAAACGCACTCGATGCTGGCGATGCCACTGAAGATTCGCGACAAGGCGATCGGCGTCGTGGAAGTGATCAACAAGCGGGGCGACGGTAAGTTCAGCGAGCGCGACCAGGAGCTCGCCAACGCGCTCGCAGCACAGGCGGCGGTCGCCATTGATAACGCCCGGCTCTACCAGCAACTGGCCGACGCCGTGGTCGAATCGCGGATGAGTTACCGGATTTAGCGAACGGGTTGCAGGGTCCAGGTTGCAAGTTGCAGGTTAACAGGTTCCAGGTTCTTGCAGACTAACGTATGTGGTCGTCTGAGAAACCTGCAACGTGCCAACCTGCAACCTGCAACTCGCCACAGGGAGACGCGCCATGCAGCAGCAATCTAGCGGGCCAGCGGCGACCGAGCGCGACGCTGTCTGGGGCGAATATGGCCGGCGTCTGCATTTTCTGGCCCGCGTCGGGTTGTTTCAGGGCGCCTCGCCCGAAGTATTGACCCACGTTGCGGCGGCGATGCGGCCGGTGGCGGTCGCGGCCGGCACGATCGTCTGCCGCGAGGGCGAGCCTGGCGACGATTTCTTCCTGATCGAAACTGGCACGCTGGCGATCGTCACCAATACCAGCAGCGAGGGCCGGCCGATCGCCCGGCTCGGGGCGGGGGAGTATTTCGGTGAGCTGGCCTTGCTGCGCCAGGGGCATCGCACCGCGACCGTGCGCGCGGAAACCGACGCGCGGTTGTGGGCGCTGGCGAACCATGACTTCCAGGAGCTGCTGTCGCGCGAACCAGGGATCGCAACGATCGTCCGGCGCGGCGCGCAGATTCGCGAGGCGACGACGACGCAGGGCATGTTCGAGGTCGAGCGTCGCAATCTGGCTGCGCTCACCGACGCGGGCAAGCCGATTCGCATCGGTCGCGACCCCGATAACGACCTCGTCTTCTCCTCGCGGCTGGTCTCGCGCTACCATGCCGTGGTCGAGCCGGGACCGGAAGGGTTCCGGCTGCGCGACCTCGGCAGCAGCAACGGTACGTTCGTCAACGGCGCCGAGGTCAAGGCGACCATCCTGCACGACGGCGACGAGATCTGGGTCGGCGACGAGCGCTTCATCTTCGACCGGCGCGAGATCCTGCGGAGTGTCGAACCACGCGGCATCCGCATTGACGTGACGAATTTGACCAAGAAGGTCAAGGGCAACAAGATTCTGTTGCACGACATCACCCTCTCCGTTTTGCCGGGCGAGTTCGTCGCGATCGTCGGCGGCAGCGGCGCGGGCAAGACGACGCTGATGGACGCCATTTCGGGCGTACGGCCGGCCTCGGGCGGACGTGTGCTCTACAACGGGCGCGACTACTATCGCAATCTGCCGCTCTTCCGCAACGTGCTCGGGTATGTGCCACAGGACGACATCATCCATACCGCGCTGCCGGTCCGCACGACCCTGCGCCACGCCGCGAAATTGCGCCTGCCCTCCGACACATCGAAAGCCGACCTGGACCGCGCGGTTGATGGCGCGCTCTCCTCGCTGAGTTTGACGAACCAGGCAAATATCCGCGTCGGGGCGCTCAGCGGCGGTCAGCGCAAGCGCGCGAGCATCGGGGTCGAACTCTTGACCCAACCGCGCATCTTCTTCCTCGATGAGCCGACGTCGGGCCTCGACCCGGCGACCGACGCCCAGATGATGCGGCTGATGCGCGGCCTGGCCGACGACGGCAGCACAGTGTTACTGACCACGCACGCGACCAAGAATGTGATGCTCTGCGACAAGATCATCTTCCTGGCGCGCGGCGGCTACCTGGCCTTTGTCGGCACGCCGCAGCGGGCGCTACGCTACTTCGAGGCCGAGGCGTTCGACGAAATTTATGAGCGACTGGCGAACGAGGCGACGCCCGAGGAGTGGGCCAACCGCTTCCGTGTTTCGCCCGACTTCGCGCAGGTCATGGCCGAACAGCCGGCGGCGGGCGCGCCGCCGGCTGGGGCAGCGGCGCCCCACGCGCTCGGCGAGGGTAACCAGACCGGCAATGGGCCATTCCGGCAGCTTCGCCAGTTCTTTGTCCTGACGAAGCGGACGATGGACCTCTATTTCCAGAACCCGTCTACCGTGGCGCCGCTCTTTGCCCAGCCGATCATCATCGCGCTCTTCCTGATCGCGCTCTTCAAGGGTGGCGGGTTCAAATTAGATAGCAGTAACCCGAACTCGGCCGTTCAGTTACTCTTCCTCTTCGCCTTCACCGTCTATCTGCTCGGGCTGCTCTACGGCTTTCAGGAGATCGTCAAGGAACTGGCGATCTTCCGGCGCGAACGCATGGTCAACCTGGGCATCGTGCCGTACGTGGCCTCGAAGGTCGTCTTCTTCTTGCCAATCCTGGTAATCGGCTGCTGCCTGATGGCGCTGATTCTACGGGTCACCGGCCGCCTGCCTGCGAGTGGCTTCGGCGTCTACGGCAAACTCCTGGTGACGGCATCCATCACCGCGCTGGCGGGCCTGGCGATCAGCCTGGTGCTGTCGGCTGCGGTGAACACCACCGACCAGGCCGCGCAGATTCTAGCGATCTTCATCATGCCCCAGGTGCTCTTCTCCGGCTCGATCCTGGCCGTGCCGGCCATGAGCCTGGTGGGGCGCGGCATCAGCGCGATCATGGTCTGCCGGTGGGGCTTCGAGGCGATGGGACATATCACCGACCTGAACACGCTGTTCGTGAACAACACCTCGCAAGCCGGGGGATCGATCGGCCAGGCGCTGGCGCTTCAGTACGGCGACAGTTTCTCGCGCAACCTGCTCGCAACCTGGGGGATCATCGTGCTCTTCATCGTCGTGCCGCTCATCCTGACCTGTATCATTCTGCGGCAGCGCACGGCGGTCGCGCGCTCCTGATCGCAAGCGGCAAGGAACAACACGAGATGGAAAGCGACGCCAGTGGCCTGGAGGAACTCAGCGTCATCATTATTGGCGGCGGCATTGGTGGGCTGGCGCTCGCGCTCGCGCTCCGCGCGATCGGCATCGCCGCGATGGTCTATGAGCGCGCGAGTAATCTGGAGCGCGCCAGTTTCGGCTCGGGCTTCTTCTTATGGGCCAATGCGATGGCCGCGCTGCGGCAGATTGGTTTCGCCGATGAGATCGCGCAGGTGGCCGCGCCGATCGCGCGCTTCGAGGAATACAATTGGCGCGGCGATCACCTGGCGACCTGGCCGGTCGCCGAGATCAGTCAACCGGCCGGCGTGCCCTCCGTCTGCGTCAGCCGCGCCGACCTCTACCAGGCGTTGCTCGGCGCGCTGAGACCGGATGTGCTCCAGCTCGGCGCGGAATGCACGGGCTTCACCCAGGATGACCGTGGCGCGACGGCGCACTTCGCCGATGGCCGCACGGTGCGAGGTGATCTGCTGATCGGCGCGGACGGCGTCCATTCGGCCATTCGTCAGACCCTGTATCGCAAACGGCGCGCGCCCTATGCCGGGTATACCGCCTGGCACGCAATCATCGAAGATTCATACCAGGATCACCTCGGTGAGACTTTCAGAGAAGCCTGGGGACGGGGCGCCCGATTCGTTCACTACCCGGTCGGGCATGGCCGGCGCTACTGGGCCGCGTTCCTCGCGGTTCCCAGCGATTACACGCTGCCCACAGGCACGCAGGCATCGTTGTGGCAGCGCTACCACCGCTGGATGGACCCGATCCCAGACCTGATCGCCGCCACAAGCGATGCGGACCTCCACCGCACGCCCATCGCCGCCAGCCTCCCCCTGCGGAGTTGGGGCGATGGCCGCGTGACGCTCCTGGGTGACGCGGCGCACCCGATGACGCCAAATCTGGGACAGGGCGCCTGCCAGGCGATCGAAGACGCCGTGACGCTGGCCAAGTGCCTGCATGGGGTGACGTCGCGCTCCGACCTGCCGGCAATCCTCCGCGACTACGAGGCGCGCCGGCGCAGGCGCACGAACCCGGTCGTCTTCCGCGCCTGGGGCATCGGGCGCACGGGACTATGGAAGAACAGCGCGGCCTGTATGCTGCGTGACCAGATCAACCGCGTGGTCTTCAACACCATAGCCTTACAGCAGCAGCGCAAAGACCTGACGCATGTCGTCTGAGTCGTGAGTGCGTGCGTCGTGAGAGGGTTGAGGTCAGCACAGTGCTGGTCTGCTGGCCCGTGTTCACTCTACGCAACTCACGACGCACGCACTCACGACTCGCCCCAGCGTGACATTTTCCGCGCGCTGGCCGTAATGCACAGTGAACGTGGCGCGCTGACGCGCCAAACGACCACGATGCCAAAGGAGGGCTTTCTATGTCGGCGCAACAGGCACCGAATTTCACCCTTGACCATGTTTCCACTGGTCACCCGGTATCGCTGAGCGATTTTCGCGGCCAGACAGTGGTTGTGCTCTTCGCGGGCAAGGACAGTTCCGAGCAGGCCCGCCAGATCGGGCGCACCATCGGCAATCGCTACGCGCCCGGCCAGCTGCCGATTATTACGGTGCTCGATATGCGCGGCGTGCCCCGGCTGGTAAAGGGATTGGCGAAAGGCTCAGTCGAGAAAGCCTACAACGAGGCCGTGCAGGACTTTACCAATGACCTTCAGGCAAAGGGGCAGCCGGTGCCGGCGAATCCCGCGCAGTACATCGTCATGCTGCCCGACTGGCAGGGCAGCGTCGCCGACAGTTATTCGCTCCAGGGCGTTGACCGGCAGGCCGTCGCCGTGCTGGTAGACGGCAACGGCTACATTCGCGGTTACGGCGCGGGCGCGCAGGGCGGCGACCAGATTCTCGCGCTCTTTGGTTAGCGTCCGCTGACCACGCCGCGCCCA
>DASUBC010000775.1:0-9012 GCA_035763465.1 Thermomicrobiales bacterium | reverse complement strand
GTGATCCTGGTAAGTAGTGAGGCGTGTGCTGATCTCCGGCAGATTGGTCGAACCGGTGATACCGAATGTCCAAGCCATGCCGTAGAGGAGAATCGCCGTGGCGAAGGCGCTGAGGAGGAAGTATTTCAGCGCCGCCTCGATAGACTCACGCTGTCGCTTGGCGAACGCCGCCAGCACGAAGACCGACAGCGAACTGAGCTCGATGCCGACGAAGATCATCACTAGATCAACGGTCGCCGCGACCAGCATCCCGCCGAGCGTCGAAAAAGCCAGCAGGGTGTAGAACTCCCCCAGCGGCATCCGCATCGCCGGAACCGTCGTCGCTGAGATGAAGACGGTCAGCAGCGCCGCCGCCAGAAGGGTCACTTCGAGAAAGACGGCCATATCGTCGAGTTTGGCCATCCCCGCGAAGGTCGTCTGATAGCGGCCATTGAGCGCCAGCGCGACGATGATCGCTCCCACATAGCCGACCAGCGACAGCACCGTCAGGCCGATATTTCGCTCGGTCCCCTCATCGGTGAACATCGTGTAGATCAGCGTCAGCAGCGCCAGCGCCAGCACGATGCCATGTGGCAGCAGCACGACCCAGTCAATCTGGGGCGGATTGTTGATCAGGTCCGGCACGGTTCCTCCTCGACGAGTCGTCAGTCGTCAGTCGTTGGTCGTCAGTGGATTCAGGTCAGCACAGGGCTTGAATGTTGGCGCGGAGCCAGTCCCAAGCAACTGACGACCGACGACTGACGACTCATCAATGCCCCAGCATCGCGGCTGCCGCGCCGCCGTCAAATGGCCGTAAGACATGGGCCAGCGCGGGCGCGACCAGCTGGAAGATCGGCCCCGGCCAGACGCCGAAGACGATCGTCAGGGCCAGCAGCGGCGCCAGTGTGCCCAGTTCGCGCAGATTAATGTCGGACCAGCGATGCTGGCCGTGGTCGCCGTGAGTCTCGGCGGGTTGTTCGGCGGCGTCGTTTCCTCCGTGGCTGCCATGCCCGGTCGCGGCGGCTACGCCTGGCGGCCGGCCCTGCGCCACGCGCTGGAAGAGCCAGAGCATGTACCACGCCGCGAAGATGACGACACTGGTCGAGACGATCGCCGTCACCCGCGCCAATGTTGTGCCGCCTCGGAATGCGCCCATCAGCGAGTGAAACTCGCCGACGAAGCCCGTCATCCCCGGCAGGCCGACCGAGGCGAACATGAACGCACAGAAGAGCGCCGAATAGATCGGCATCGTCGTCGAAAGGCCCCGAAAGAAGGCGATCTCGCGCGTGTGCGCCCGCTCGTAGACGATGCCGACGATGAGGAAGAGCGCGGACGTGTTCAGCCCGTGCGCGAACATCACCATCGTCGCGCCCTGCATCGCCTGCTGATTGAAGGCGAAGATGCCGAGCGTCACGAAGCCCATGTGGCTGACCGACGAATAGGCAACCAGTCGCTTCCAGTCGGGTTGCGGCAGGGCGACCAGCGCGCCATATATGATTGCAATCGTCGAGAGCACCATGATCGCCGGGGCGAAGAAGCGCGCGGCGTCGGGATAAAGCGGCAGGCAGAAGCGCATCATGCCGTAGCCGCCAATCTTCAGCATGATGCCCGCCAGGATGACCGAACCCGCCGTCGGCGCTTCGGTATGGGCGTCCGGCAGCCAGGTATGCACCGGCCACATCGGCACCTTGATCGCGAAGGCGATGAAGAAGGCGGCGAAGACCCAGTACTGAAAGTGAACCGGATAGAACTGGCTGACGCTCGTCATGCCGAGTTGCTGCAACGGCGGATTGCTCAACTGCTGCCAGTCGAGCGTCAGCACGCCTGTCAGGTCGAAGTAACGCTGATAGGTGGCGATGATCGCCACCAGCATCAACAGGCTGCCGCCGAGCGTGTAGATAAAGAACTTCAACGCGGCGTAGACGCGATTCCGGCTGCCCCAGACGCCGATCATCAGCGCCATCGGGATGAGGCTCAGTTCGAAGAAGACGTAGAAGAGGAAGATGTCGAGCGCGACGAAACAGCCGATCAGCCCCGTCGCCAGCAGCAGCATCGTGATGTGGAACTCACGCACGCGCGTCTGCACCGACGTCCACGAGATCGCGATCGAAATGGGAATCAGCAGCGTAGTCAGAATGACCAGCAGGATGCTCAGGCCGTCCACGCCGAGGTGGTAACTGATGCCGATGCCGGGGAGCCACTGGTAGTGCTCCTCGAACTGCATCTGCGACGTATTGAACGCATTGCCGGTCAGGAGCGCCAGCGAGAGCAGAAAGTCTATCAGGCTGACGATCAACGCGATCCAGCGCGCCGTCAGATCGTCTATGCGCGGCAGCGCAAAGAGGATCACCAGCCCCACCAGTGGCAGGAAGGTGATGACGGAGAGCAACGGAAAATCGCTCACGCGGGTCTACTCCTTAGCGTAGTCGTCGGTCACGAGTGGCGCCGGTCACGTCCGCGCCCGGTTCGTCAGCTACCCTGACGACTCATTTCAAGAATTGCGGCCCCCAGATCAGGTAGACACCGACGATGATGACCGTGCCGAGCGCGATCGCCAGCGCGTAGTTGGAGATGATACCGGTCTGCACGCGGCGCAGGCGCTGCGAGACACCGCCGGTGACATAGGCCAGACCATTGACGATGCCGTCAATGAAGCCGGCGTCTATCCACTTCCAGAGGAAGATGGAGAATAGCATCATGGGCCTGGTAATCACGGCGGCGTAAATCTCGTCCACGTACCACTTGTGATAGAAGAGATCGTAGAGGCCCGCGAAGCGCCGTCCCATCGCCTTCGGGCTGATCTGCCCGGTGATGTACATCGCGTACGCCAGCCAGATACCGCCGATCGCGAGCACGGCCGACACAATGAAGCCCGCCGCAGTCAGCGCCACCGCCGGCGTCGTCTCATGCGCCACCTCGATGACCGGATTCAGCCACTGGTGAATTAGGCCGCCGTCCGGCGGCAGGCCGACGATGAGACCGGCGAGCGCCGAGGGGATGGCCAGCAAGATCAATGGCAGCGTCATCACCAGCGGCGACTCGTGCGGGTGGACATGCGCGTGGTCGAAGCGTTCTTCGCCGTGGAAGGTCAGGAAGAACATGCGGAAGGTGTAGAACGCGGTCATCCCCGCGACGCCCCAGCCGACAATTGCGGCGAGTGGGAAGCCGCCGTGCCACGTTCCCACCAGAATTTCGTCTTTCGAGAAGTAGCCGGCGGTGAGCGGGAAGCCGGCCAGCGCCAGCGAGCCGACCAGCATCGTCCAGTAGGTGATCGGCATGTATTTCTTCAACCCGCCCATCTTCCGCATATCCTGCTCGTCGTGCATCCCGTGAATGACCGAGCCGGCGCACAGGAAGAGGAGCGCCTTGAAGAAGGCATGGGTCATCAGATGGAAGATGGACGGGATGAACGCCCCCGCGCCGACCGCGAAGACCATGTAGCCGAGCTGGCTGACTGTCGAATAGGCCAGCACTTTCTTGATATCGTTCTGCACCAGACCAATTGACGCAGCGAAGAAGCAGGTAATCAGGCCGATAATCAGCACCACGTTCATCGCGGCCGGCGCGGCGAGATAGAGCGCGTGCGAGCGCACCATCATGTAGACCCCGGCCGTCACCATCGTCGCCGCATGGATGAGCGCGGAGACCGGTGTCGGACCGGCCATCGCGTCCGGCAACCAGACGTAGAGTGGTACCTGCGCGCTCTTCCCGACCGCGCCGACGAAGAGGAGTAGCGCGATCGCCGTCAGGATGCCCTGGTCTTTACCGGCGATGTTCTCGAACACACCATGTTCGCCGAAGAAACTCAGCGTGCCAAATGTTGTGAAGGTAAGGAACATGCCGATGAGGAAGCCGAAGTCGCCGACGCGGTTGACGATGAAGGCTTTCGTGGCGGAACTTGGCGGGTCTACTTGCTCTGCCTTGACGCCTGGGGGAGTAGTGCGCTCGAACCAGTAGCCGATCAGCAGATAGGAGCAGAGGCCGACACCCTCCCACCCGAAGAACATCACCAGATAGTTGTCGCCTAGCACCAGCACCAGCATGGCAAAGATGAAGAGCGACAGGTAGGCAAAGAAGCGGTAGTAGCCGCCGTCATTCGCCATGTACCCGGCGGAGTAGATGTGAATCAGGAAACCGACGCCGGTGACGATGAGGATCATCACCGAGGAGAGGCGATCAACGTAAATCGTCAGGGGGATGTCGAAGTTGCCCAGGTACGCGCCCGGCATCCAGTGCCAGAGCGTCTGCTGGACGGCGTGTCCGCTCGTCCCCACCTGGATCACCGTCAGCACACTGACGACGAAGGCGATCGCCATCGCGATCCAGGCCGGGATATGCGCCTGCTTCCCGATAATCCGCCGCCCTAGCAAGATGTCGCAGGCGAACGCCACCAGCGGCATCAGCGGGATCAGAAAGAGATAGTGTTCCACCGCATCCCCCAGAGGCGAATGACGAATGACGAATGACGAATGACGAATCGGGGACCGAGGTCAACCGCCGTGCTGACCAATCTCGACCGCCGTGAATTCGTCATTCGTCATTCGTCATTCTCTCATTAGGCTGACGTCCGTCACGTCCACCGTATCCTGGCGCCGGCTGAGGACCAAGATGAGGCCCAGGCCGATCGCGGCTTCGGCGGCAGCCAGCGTGATCACGAAGACCGCGAAGACCTGCCCGACCATCGAGTCGAGACCGCGACTGAAGGCAATCAGGCTCAGGTTGACCGCGTTCAACATCAGTTCGATTGACATAAAAATGATCAGGATGTTCTTGCGCGTCAACACGCCGAGCATCCCGATCACGAAGAGCAGCGCGCTCACGACCAGGAAGTGCTCGATTGTCAACTCACCCATCTATTTCCCCGTTCCCCAGTTCAGCGCGAGCGACCGCCCAATCGGCCACCACCGCGCCCATCCACCTTATTTCCGCGTTCCGACTTCCGCGTTCCGCGTTGGGATGGCGCGGTCAACATCCTCAACCCCCGGCTTGCCTTCGTCGCGTGGACTGACCACGGTGACGCCCTCGCGGCTCGCCGCTTCAATCAGATCGGTTCCGCGTGGGTGGCCCAGCGAGATGGTGAACTTCGCCTCGCGCGCGTTGCGCGACAACACGCGCTCCGGCACGCCGAGCACCACCGCCGCTACGACCGCGACCAGCAGCACCAGCGAGGCGGCTTCGAAGGGCAGCAGGTAATTGGAATAGAGCACGCGCCCCAGCACCTGCGTGTTGCCGCCGAGCGCGTTGACCTGTGCCGTGGTGAAACTGCCTCGCTGACCGGTCAGAATGCCGGTACTGATGACCGACGCGATCTCGAAGAAGAGCGCCAGGCCCAGAATCCACGAGAAAACCGTTTGCACCGGGGAGCCATGACTCAGTTCGCCGAGGTCTTGCGGGCGCACGAGCATCAGCACGAAGAGGAAGAGCACCAGAATCGCGCCGGTGTAGACAATGACCTGCACCGCCGCCAGGAACTCCGCCCCCAGCATGATGTACAGCCCGGCGACGTTGAGGAAGCAGACGACCAGCGCGAAGGCCGCGTGGATCGGATTGCGGGAGAGAATCACGCCCGCCGCCGTCAGCACGGCCACCGCCGAGAGCAGATAGAAGACGATCACTGCCCAGTTCATTGGTTAAAATACCCCGGTTCATCCTGGCCCAGAATTGCCAGCTCGCCCTTTTGCCGGAAGAATTGGTCACGTTGCTGCGACGCCAGCTCATAGTGCCGGCTCATCGTTACCGCGTCCACCGGGCACACCCGCGCACAGAGGCCGCAGAACATGCAGCGCCCCAGTTTCAGCGTCCACTCGACGATGTTGCGCTCTTCGTCTCGCTCGGTCGGCACGACATTGATCACGATCGCGCCGGTCGGACAAATCTGCTCGCAGAGACCGCAGTCCACGCAGAGCAGCCGCCCGGTATCCGGGTCCGACCGCAGGGCCGGCATCCCCCGGAAGCGGCTCGCCAGCGGTTTACGCTCGTCCGGGTACTGGATCGTGATCGGCTTCTTGAAGAGGCGCCTCGCCGTGACCAGAAACCCTTTCAACTGTGGTGGCAGCATCGCCATTCTCCTCGACGCGGGTCTGAAGGTCGAAGGTCGAAGGTCGAACATCAGCGAGCCGCGTGGTGTTTATACACCACTTCGTATCCCGCCGTACAGCCCCAGGTTGCTACGCCGACTTTCGACCTTCGACCTTCAGACCCGCGACCCTTAGAAGTGCAGTAACCCCAACTGGTAGAGCCGGCCGAACGCGGTCGCAACGATGTTCAGCAACACCAGCGGCAACAGCAGTTTCCAGGCCAGGCCCATCAACTGATCGTAGCGGAAGCGCGGCAGCGTCGCGCGCAGCCAGACATACAGGCAGAAGAACAAGAAGACTTTCAACCCCAGCCAGATCGGCCCCGGCAGGAATGGTCCCGCCGGCCCGCCCAGGAAGACGCAAGCGGCCACCGCCGAGACGACCAGCATACTGACGTACTCGCCCAGAAAGTAGAGTGAGAAGCGGAAGCCCGAGTATTCGGTGAAGTAGCCGCCGACCAGTTCGCTCTCGGCTTCGGGCAGGTCGAACGGCGCACGGTTCGTCTCGGCGATCGCCGCGACGAGGTAGAGGATGAAAGCCGGCGCCTGCACAATCACCAGCCAGATATTGTTCTGTTGCCATACGGTGATGCCGCGCAACGACAGCGTGCCGGTGAGTATGAATGGCCCGACCAGCGCCAGGCCCAAAATCACCTCGTAGGAAATGACCTGCGCGGCCGAGCGCAGGCCGCCCAGCAGCGAGTAGCGATTGCCCGACGCATAGCCGCCGAGCACGATGCCGTACACGCCCAGTCCGCTCATCGCCAGGATATACAAAACGCCGATGTTCACATCGGCGATGAAGAGGCTGATCTTCTTGTCGGTGAAGGGAATGGTGAGGACTTCCAGACCGAAGGGGATGACCGCGAAGGAGACAAAGGCCGTGAAGAAGGTCAGCAGGGGGGCAAAGAGGAAGACGAAGCGATCGGCGTTCGCCGGCACCAGGTCTTCCTTGCCCAGCAGCTTGATGCCGTCCGCCAGCGGCTGCAACAGCCCCGCTGGCCCCGTGCGCGTGGGGCCGAGCCGGTCCTGCATCTTCGCTAGCAACTTGCGCTCCAGCCAGGTCTCGTAGGCCATCGCCGTCAATAAGATGACGAGGATGATAACCATGAAGATGAAGGTCGCCAGCAACCCCTGGTTGGTCGGACTTCCGCCTGGCATTATCGCTCCCTTCGGTCGCTCGTTGGTCGAAGGTCGGAAGGTCAAAGGTCGAAGGTCCCTTCGACAAGCCTGTGTGCCTGATTGCCAGCGACTTTCGACCTTTGACCTTCAGACCTTCGACCTATCTTGCCTAGTCCGCCGCTGCCGCTTCGGGCACGGGGACCCGCTCGATGCGCGCGGCGGTGTACTTCAACTCCGGTGTGCCGGTCTCCTCCTGGATAGCGGTGTTGACCACGCGGTTGAAGGGCGCCTGGGGCCAGTGGACATCCAGGTGGATGACGCCGGCGGGCAGCTCAGTGTTGACGCGAGCCCGCACGCTCACCGCGCCGTGCCGCGATGTCACACGCACCAGTTCGCCATCCCGCACGCTAGCCGCTGCCGCATCCGCCGGGTTAATCGTGACCGTTGGCTCTGGTTCCAGCGCGATCGGGCCAGTCGAGCGGCGAGTACGCTCGCCGCTGTCCCAGTGGTAGAGCGACGCGCCGGTTTGCAGTACCAGCGGATACTCTGTGTCGGTCGTCTCAGATGGCGTGATGAAGCGAGCGGGGACGAACTGGGCCTTGCCGTCAGCCGTCGCGAAGCGGTCGAGATGCAGCGTTGGTGTGCCGGGGTGATCGGCGGCCGGAACGGGCCAGTGCAGGCCGCTCTGCTCGATGCGCCGGTAATTGATGCCGGCGTAGTCGGGCGCCATCGCCGCAATCTCATCCATAATCTGGCTCGGATGGCGGTAGGGCAGGTCGTAGCCAAAGCGTTGCGCCAGTTCGAGGAACACCTGCCAGTCGGGCCGGCTATTGCCCATTGGCGGCACCGCCCGGCGCACGCGCTGGACGCGCCGCTCCAGGTTGGTATAGGTGCCGTCCTTCTCGTAGCCGCTGGCGGCGGGCAGCACCACGTCGGCAAGCTGCGCCGTCGGCGTCAGGAACATGTCCTGCACCACGACGAACGCCGCCCGCTCCAGCGCCCGCTCCATCCGCTCCTGGTCCGGCGCGACACCGAGCAGGTCTTCGCCCTGCACCCATAGCGCGCGTACCTGGCCGCGCTCCAGCGCGCCGGGCAATTCGGAGAGCGTGAAGCCCGCCTCTTGCGGCAGCGCGGGCGGCTGTCCGGCGCCCGGTGCCCAGCGCGAGAGCCACAGTTCCTCGCACCGCGCCCGTGCCTCCGCATCGGTGACCGACGCCCAGCCGGGCAGCCGATCCGGCGCGACGCCCATATCGCTCGCGCCCTGCGTGTTGTTATCGCCGACGAACGTGTTGACCCCGGCGAATTCGCGCCCAACATTGCCGGTGACCAGCGCGAGGTTATTGAGGGCCAGCACATTGTCCACGCCGCCGCGCTGCTGCGTCAGGCCGGCGCCGAAGAACGCGCCCGATGGCCCCCAGCCGCCGCCTTCCTGGTGGTCGTAGCCGGTGGCGTAGATGCGTGCCGCCAGCGCGATTTGCTCGGCGGGCACGCCGGTGATCTCTGCAACGCTCTCCAGCGTGAAATCGGCCAGGGTGGCTTTCCAGTCATCGAAGCCGCCGGTGCGCGCTTCGATGAAGGGCAGATTTGCCAGCCCTTCATCCAGGATGTACTTCGCCATCCCGTTCAGCAACACGCTATCGGTGCCCGGCTTGGGGCGCAGCCAGACGTTGGCGACGTCGCAAAGCAGGTTCCATTGCGGGTCAATCACGATCAATCCGGCTGGATCGCCGTGCGTCTTGACCGCCACATTCATCCAGTACGAGGCGACCGCATGCGTCTCCGGCGCGTTCGCGCCAATGACGAGCAGGCACTTCATGTCGCGGACTTCGCCAATC
>DASUBC010000774.1:0-6924 GCA_035763465.1 Thermomicrobiales bacterium | reverse complement strand
GCGTCGCTCAGGAGCGCCGGCACACCCCAACTCTCGTTGATCGGCACCCAGGCGACGATGCAGGGGTGGCTGTAGTCGCGGCGTATCGCGTCCAGCCACTCGCGTGTCAGGCGCTCCACAGCGGTGTCGGAGAAGACGAAGGCGTTCGCAATTTCGCCCCAGACGATCAGGCCGAGATGGTCGCACCAGTAGAGGAAGCGTGGGTCTTCGACCTTCTGGTGAATCCGCACGCCGTTGAAGCCGAGTTCCTTCGCCAGTTCCACCTCGCGCCGCAATGCCTCGTCGCTCGGCGCGGCCAGGTGCGACTCCGGCCAGTAGCCCTGTTCGAGCGCCAGCCGCAGGTAATACGCGCGACCGTTGAGCAGGAAGCGGCCATTGGCCGTGCCGGCGCTCCGCAGCCCGGCGTAACTCCGCACGGTGTCCAGCACGGTTGCATCGTCAAGCAGCGTCAGTTCGGCGTCGAGCAGGTTCGGCGTCTCCGGCGACCAGAGCACGTCGGCGCGGTTCATGCCGGCGCTGAGGTCCAGTTGCATGGTCCGCGCGACTTCCGCGCCGGTGACGGTGTAAGTATCGTCGGCCAGCACAGCGCCACGCTGGCTGAGGCGCACGCGGAGCATGAGTGGCGCGGCGGGCGCGGCGTTCAGCGTGATTGTTAAGCCGAGCGTCACCTGCTCGGCGTCCGGCGTCCAGCGCACGTCGGCGATGTAGGTATCCGGCACCGGCTCCAGCCAGACCGGCTGCCAGATGCCGGTGGTGCGGTGATAGTAGATGCGGTGTGGCTCGGACAGCCAGTCCTGTTTGCCGCGCGGCTGCGCCAGGTCTTCCGGCTGGTCCTCGGCGCGGACGACGATGACCTGCTCATCGCCCTCGGCCAGCGCGGTGGTGATGTCGGCGCTGAAGGGCGTATGCCCGCCCTCGTGCTCGGCGACGAGCTGCCCATTGACCCACACTCGCGCGCGGTAATCCACCGCGCCGAAGTGCAGTAGCAGCCGGCCCTCGCGGTCCTGCGACGCGACCTGCACGGCGCGGCGGTACCAGACAACCGGGTGAAAGGCGGTATCGCCGATACTGCTGGCGGCCGATTCGGGCGGGAAGGGCACGGTGATCGTGCGCTGGAAGGGCGTCGCCTGCCGGAACCAGCCCGCGCGCAACCCGACATTGTCGTCATCATAGGCGAAGCCCCACGGCCCGCGCAGATCGCGCCAGCGCGCTCGCGTCAACTGCGGCCGGGGATGGAGCGCGGCGTCCGTCGTGTTGTTCGCTGAGCCTGACAAGCCTCTCTCCTTCATCGTTATGGCAGCCCTCGTCACCAGGCGGCGACACGCGCTGAATACCACATCTGAAGGAGCGGCTCAACCTGATGGGGATGGCCAGCGGTTGAAACCGCGCCTGAATGGCCTCACGACCACGAAACCCGCCTGCGCGGGTTAGGATTACCCCCGGTCTGGCGATCCTAGTCCGGCGTAGGCCGGACTTCGTGGCCCCGCAGAACCATTCAGGCGCGGTTTCAACCGCCAGCCCACATCGCCGGCCATCCGCCGCCGGCTGCCTGACCCTGCTACGCTTCCCCCGCGACATCCGCGCTGGCGGCCGCGCGCCGCTCGCGCGCGAGGCGCGAGTGGGCCGGCTGGGCGGCGGACGCGGCGGCGGCGATCAGGCTGATGCCGCAGGAGATCAGGAAGGCGTCGCGCAGGCCGCTCATGAAGATGTGCAGCGCGGCCTGGTTGCTGCCCATCCCACCGCCGAAGAGGAAGATTTGCATCATCGCGTCCTGCGGAATCTTCGCCAGCACCAGCGGGAAGGCGATCGCGATACTGAGCATCTGGCCGGTATTCATCAGCATCATCCGCACACCAGCGGCCATGCCGCGCTGCTCCGGCCGCACCGCCGTCATGATCACATTGGCGTTCGGCGAACTGAAGAAACCCGAGCCGCCGCCGATCACGGCCATCCAGAGAGCGATCTGCCAGTAGGGCGACTGTGCCGTGACCGTGCTGAGACCCCACAGGCCGAACGCGGAGATGAGCAGGCCAACCGTGCCGAGCCCCCGCGCGCCGTGGTGATCGGAGAGGAAACCGCTGATCGGGCCAATCAGCATGATCGCCAGCCCGAATGGCGCCATCATGATGCCCGCCATCAGCGGGTCTTTCCCATAGGGGCCTTGCAGAAAGAAGATCACCAGGAACGTCACCGCGCCGCGCGCGATGCTGTTGAGAATGTTGCTCAGGCTGGCGAACGCGAAGAGCCGGTCGGCGAAGAGGGATAGGTTCAGCATCGGCTGCGGCGCACGCAGTTCGGTCGCGACGAAGGCGACCAGACCGATGATGCCGACGATGAAGAGCGCGTAGATCACGGCCACGCCCCAGGCGGGGAAGGCGATCAGGCTGAGCGCGGCGAGAATCGCGCCGAGACCAATGACGAACGTGACGCTGCCGAGCCAGTCGAATTGCTGGTGCGCGGGCAGTTTCAGCGGCTCGCGCAGGCGGCGCATCCCCCAGTACGCGCCGAAGAGACCGAGCGGCACGTTGAACAGGAAGACCCAGCGCCAGGAGACTGCGGTCAGCAGTCCGCCGATGACCGGCCCCAGCACGAAGCCGGCGGCGGCGGCGATCTGGTTCACGCCGAGGCCCAACCCGACCCGGCCGTGCCGGAAGGCGTCGGTGACGATCGCCGTGCTGTTCGCCAGCAGCAGCGCGCCGCCGACACCCTGCACCAGCCGGAAGAAGAGCACGTCGTAGCCGTGCAGTTCCGGCCGCGCCAGACCGGCCAGCAGCGAGCCGATCGTAAAGACGATGAAGCCGGCGTTGAAGAGGTTCTTGCGGCCGAGCATATCGGCCAGCCGCCCGATCACCGGCACCAGCGCCGTCGTGACGAGCAAGTAGCCGAGCAGAATCCACATGACGGTGAGGAAACTGGCCCGTAACTTGACCAGAATGTCCGGCAGGGCGATCAGCAGCGCCGAGCCTTGCAACGACGCCAGCAGCGCTCCGAGTGTCGTGACGGAGAGCGCGACCCATTCATAGCCGTGCGGCTGCTCTTGCCGCGTCTTCGTCTGGTCAAGCGTTGTCGCCATCCGTTCCCTTTCCCTCCTGCGCCTCTGGCTTCGTTGCCGTCGCCGCGGCGGCCAGCGCCTCGCGCAACTGGCCCAACCGCGCCGCCTCCTCGTCGCGCACCGCCGCGACGAGCGTGAGTTTCCGTTCGATGAGCGCCAGTCGTTGCTCGGCCAGCGCGATCGCCTCGCGCAATACCGTCTCGCGCACGCCCGTGTCGGTCGTGCCGTGGAATCGCTGGCGCAAGCGGGCGCGTGTGTCGTCGGTGTCGAGCAATTCGGCGATCTCGGCCAGTGAGAAGCCGACGTCCTCGCGCAATCGCTTGATTTCGCGCAGGCGCTGAACATCGCTGGCATCGAAGAGCCGCCCAGCGCCCTTGACACTGACGGCCGGCCGCAGCAGCCCGTATTCCTGGTAATACCGAATCGCCCGCGCCGTCAGCCCGACTTCGCGCGCCACCTGCCCGATCGGCCAGAGCGCCGCATCAGTCTCCTCCTCGCGCACCGTATCCACGGTAGCTGTCATCATTGCCCCTTTCACCGGCTCGTTTGCAACCATTGACCAGGATACCGCATACTTAACGTGAACGTCAAGTCAAGACGTATACGTTAAGATTGTGGTCGCCATCTACGTGCAACGTGACATCATTGGTGGACAATCGTCTATTATTGTAGGGTGTTGCTGGCAAGGCCCATGACCGAGGCGCTCGCGCTGCCTGCCAGCTGGGACATTTGTTCGACCTGACCACGCAGAGGAACGGTACTCAGCCGATGGATGCCACCACGACCGAACTTCGGCACGACCGGATTCGTCCACCCCGCCGCGCGCTTCACGCTCTCATTGCTTCACCCTGGCGCATCATCGCACTGACGTTCGGTGTGGGCGCGATTGTGACGTTGCTGCTCGCGCTGCTCGGCGCGGCGGTGTATACGCATCTCTACGCCGACCGCATCTACCAGGGCGTCACCGTCGCGGGCGTGAATGTGGGTGGCCTGACGCGCGCGGAAGCGCAGGCGCGGCTTGACGACCAGACCGAGGCGTACCAGGCGGCGACGCTCGGCGTCGGTGTGAAGCCAGGCGAGCGGCGCTGGACGGTGACGCCGGCCGATCTCGGCGTGCGCTTCGATACGACGGCGGCCGTTGACCGGGCATTAGCCGTTGGCCGCGGCGCGGGCGCGTTCCGCAACGCCGCCGACTGGTTCGGCGTGATCTGGCTGGGCCGCGACTTTGCGCTGCCCGCGACGCTCGATGACGCACAACTCGACGTGGCGCTGCGCCGCTGGGCGCCGGATGTCAGCACGCAGCCGACCAACGCCGTCTTCAGTGTGGCGCAAGACGGCAAAGTAACCATCATCGGCGACAAGAGTGGCCTGGGACTGGAACTGGCGGGTAGTCGCGCGGCCTTCCTCGCGGCGGCGGCGCAGCTCTCCAGCCAGCCGGTGCGCCTGGCCGAAGCGCCCGCGCCCGCGCCGATCACGGCGCAAATGCTCCAGAACATCGAGGGCCAGGCGCAGGCGATTCTCAGCCAGCCATTGCACGTCACGTACAACAACAAAGCCTGGTCCCTACCCGTCCCCGACCTGGCGACCGCCTTCGGCTACCGCATTGAGGATGGTCACCTCATCATCGCGCTCGACCCCAACCGGCTGGGGCCGTTCCTCGATCAGGTCGCCAACGGTGTCGCTACCCCCGGTGTCAATGCGAAACTCGTCGTGGACGCCAGCCAGCACTACCAGATTCAGCCCGACAAGCCGGGCGTCGTGCTCGACCGCGACGGCACGCTGGCCGCCATCAACGCCGCGCTGACCGCTGGGCAGCACGAGGTGGCGGTGAAGACCGGGCCGAGGGAGATGCCGATCAGGACGGCTGACCTGGAACCGGTGCGTGCGCGGCTGGAGAAGATTCTCTCGACGCCGCTGACCATTACCTATGCGAGTACGCCGATTCATGCCTTTGGCCGCCCCGACCTGCTGCCGCTGATTCAACTGACCGAGACGCCGGACAAGCCGGAGAAGGTAACAATTACGCTCGACCAGGCGAAAGTGCATGACCTCTCGACCTTCATCGCGGGCTTGCTCAACCAGCCGGTGCGCGACGCGCAATTCGCTTACATCAACGGCCAGGTGCAGGATAAGGTCAGCAGCCAGGAAGGGCGCGAAGTTCAGTTCGACAAGACCGACCAGGCTATCGCCCAGGCCATTCTCAATGCCGCCGGTGGCGCCCCGGCCGATGTCACGGTGACGAAGCCGAAAGTGACCTCGGCGGACAAGGCGAGCATCGTCGTGCCCGACAAGCTCGGCTATGGTCAGACGCCTTACGGCTACTCGATCCCGTCGCGCAAGCACAACGTCGAACTGGCGGTGCAGCGCCTCAACGGTGCGCTGATTCCGCCCGGCGCGGTCTTCTCCTTTAACGCCCAGGTCGGCGCGCAGACGGTCGAAAATGGCTACCAGGCAGCGTTCGGCATCGCGCTGGTGGCAGGCAAGAATGGCGGCGCGGCCCAGGCCGCGACCGTCTCGTCGGTCGGCGGCGGCATCTGCCAGGTCGCGACGACGCTCTTCCAGGGCGTCTTCAAGTCGGGGATGCCGATTGAGGAGCGCAACTGGCACCTCTACTGGCCGGTCCACTACGGCCCGCCGTATACCGACACCGGCATGATGGGCCTCGACGCGACAGTGGACGACCAGTCGGGGCTGGATTTCAAGTTCCGTAACATCACCGGCGGCTGGATCGCGATTCAGGCGGTCGCCGACGGCGAGAATGTGATGATCGCGGAGTACGGGAAGAATCCCGGCTGGACGGTGACGATTGACCCGACCGCCATCACCGACGTGAAGAAGGCCGACCCGACCAAGGTCATCACTAAGACCCACGACCTGCCGCCCGGCCAGACCCTCCAGGTCTCCGAGGCGACCGATGGCTTCTCCGCCGCCATCCACCGCCGCGTCACCGACGCCAGCGGCAAGGTCGTCACCTTCAAAGAAGACGACGGCACCACGCTCGACCTGGACACCACCTTCAAGAGCACCTACATGCCCTCCGCCAACGAGTGGCAGGTTGGCGTGCCAGCCAGCGAGCCGATCGGCAACGGGCAGTGACGTCAGGTTGCACGTTACGGACCAGCCAGCGATTACTGCGCCGCAAACTCGTTCAGCGCGCCAACGACCGTGCCGACAAACGTGTCGCCGCCGCCGTGGCCGGCATCGCCGAGGACATGCAAACGGCTGGTCGTCCAGCGCTGGGATAGCCGCCAGGCCGTCGCCAGCGGGCTGCTGACGTCGTAGCGTCCGTGAATGAGCACGCCGGGGACGCCGTTCAGGGTTGCGGCGTCACGGAGCAGCTGATTCTCTTCAAGAAAGGCCGCGTGCCGCCAGTAGTGCGTGACCAGGCGCGCGAACCGCAGGCGGAATTCCCGGTCTTCGTAACGCGGGTTGGGGCGATGGCCGGGGGCGAGGGAGACGTGCGCGTCTTCCCAGGTACACCACTCCCGCGCCGCGTGCTCACGAACTGCGGGGTCAGCGTCGAAGAGCAGCGTGGCGTAGGCGTCCACCAGCGGCAGCTGTCGCAATGACTCGGGTACGGCCCCGGCGAAGCGGTCCCACTCCTGCGGGAAGATGCGGCCGACGTCGTGGGTGATCCACTCCACCTCGCTGCGGGAAGTCGTCGTCACGAGCGCCAGCGCCAGGGCGTTGACTCGCCGCGGATGGGCCTGGGCGTACGCCAGGCCGAGGGTTGTGCCCCAAGACATGCCGAGGATCGTCCAGCGCACGACATCGAGATGCTGGCGTAGCGCCTCAATGTCGGCGATGAGATGGGCAGTGGTGTTGGCGCGCAGGTCGGCGTCGGGCGCGCTGGCCAGCGGGCGGCTGCGCCC
>DASUBC010000773.1:0-10820 GCA_035763465.1 Thermomicrobiales bacterium | reverse complement strand
TGGTGCGCGGCGAGGTCATGCGCGCCCCCCCAAAGCAGCACGAGTTCGAGCGTGCGACACAGGCCGCTGGCGCGCCATCAGGGTGCGGGTGGCTAGGCGTGGTCTCGAGCGGGGCGGCAGCACCGGCCGTGTGCCACGCTCCGCACTACGCGGATGAGTCGGGTAGCCCGTACACGCCACAGCCGCCACAGCCAACGAGACGGTCCGGCCGGGTGTCGTGTCGCGGGCTACTCGCCCAGCGGCGGCAACAAGGCTTCCCAGTTGCCGTTGTGATCATTGCGGGTATAGGCCACGACGATCCCCCCCTGGAGCACCTTCTGGTAGTGGTAGTCGTCGTCGCTGCCGAAGTCGTAGGCGCGGTCCCCGGCTTCGATCACATCCTGGCTGTCGCCCATGGTGTACCAGGTCCAGCCGTGCTGCTGGGCTGCTGCGAGCTGATCCATATTGTCCCCTTGCTTGCTACTACGGTGTAGCTTTGTCATTGTAGCATAGCGACCGATCCGCTGGCCGGTACCCGCCCTATCTTTGGTTCGGCCGGTGGGACGGGTGGAGGCGATAGCACCGACTGTTTGCGCTCCTTCGGCGGCTTTCCTGTACAGTCAAGCACCTTCTGCGGCATTCGAGCCGACGACTGCGGCTTGCCCAGCGTTGGGCTCGACCCGAACTGCTGCCGGAAATCGCGAATGCACGCAGCAGGATCAGCCTGGCGCGGCGCCCGCCATGCTCACGGTCAGCATGTCGTTCCCAACGCTGCGAATCGTTGCGGCATCCAACGTGGTCGCCGTGCCGCCCAGGCCGAGCATGCCGCCCTTGTGAACCGTGAGGCTGGTCACCTGGCCGGTAGTTGTGTCGAAATCGAGGTCGCTGATTGTCCCGATGAGCGTGCCGGCCTCGTCAACGACTTTACGCCGCGAGATCGCCCCGAGCGTGGCCAGATCGCTGTACGCGCCTTCCTTACTCGCGGTTTGCGTCACCTGGCCGCTCTCCACCGTCACCGCGTCCGTGCCAATATTCTTGATCTGCTCGAATGGAATAATGAAGTCTTGCCCGTTGCCCGCCGCGCTCAACGCGGCTGCCCGGAGCGGCTGGGTGTCGAAGAGCACCTCGCTGATACTTCCCAGTTTCGCGCCTTCATCCAGCGAGACGATCGCCATACCCTTCAGTCTGTCCGCGTTCATGGCCAGTCTCCTTCTTGTCCTACAAACGCTCATACGACCGCGCGTCAGCGCCCGACGCGCGGCACAAACGCCATGCAATCCCCGCGCGCTGGCACCGCGGCATGATTGGGCGCGGGCGCGCTCGCGCCGGATTGGAGCGGGAGCGTCGCCTGGTCGCCCGCCGTGCCGCTGGGCGGAGGGGCGCCGAAGCTCCAGAATTCGTCGAGGAGAATCTGGACGACGACCGCGATCGGCACGGCCAGCAGCGCGCCGAGGATGCCGAGCAGCTCCGCCCCCAGGAAGAGGGCGACCACGATCACGAGGGGGTGCAGGCCGACAATGTTGCCCACCATCTTCGGCGCGACGAGATGGGCCTCCACGTTGACGACGATCGCGTACCAGACCACCGCCGCAATGACCAGCCAGAGTTTGCCGGTCGTCGCGCCAATCACCACCGCCAGGACGATCGTGATGAAGCCGCCAACGTAGGGAATGATCTCCAAGACGCCGCCGATGATCGCGAGCGTCAGCGCGTAGGGCATCCGCATGACCGCGAGCCCCACGCCAAACGCGACGCCGAAGAAGAGCGCCAGCAAGAGTTGCGCGCGCACCCAATAGCCCAGCCCCGTGCCCATGCGCTCCATGATCCTGAGCGCCCGCCCGCGCGTCGTTGGGGGGAAGAAACGGCCGGCCACGCGCTCGGCGAAGCGTGCGTCAACGGCGAGGAAGAAGGCGAACACGAAGATCAACAGCAGGGTGGCCACCGCCGTGCCGACGTTCACGACTCCCTTCCCCACCGTGCCGGCGGCACCCTGGACGGTGCTGCCCACCTGGCCGAGCAGGTCATCCACCCGCAGCGGCTGGCTGCTCGTGTGCGGAAAGCGCGCGAGGAGGCCGTTGGCCTCGTCCTTGTAGGCCGGCAGATTGGCGCGCAGTTGCGTGATTTCACCGCCGATCAGCGGCACGAGCAGCGCGACCAGGCCGGCGAGCGCGCCGAGAATCAGGAGGTAGGTCAGCAGGATCGCCACGGCACGCGTGATGTGGAAGCGCGCCAGGACATTCGCAACCGAGGACACGGCGGCGGCGAGCAGCACGGCGAGGAAGAAGACGACCACGATGTGCGTAGCATGACCCAGCACCCAAATCAAACCGAGCGCGGCCAGCACCAGCAGGATACCCCGGTTGGTCAGGCGTAGGTTGATCTCCCCGTTCATCGTTACCTCTGGTTCGGCGCTGGTGCGCGCGGGACCGTATCAAGCGGGGGACAGCAAGACGTACAGCGGTCGTACGGTTCTCCTGCTCTTGTCTTGACGAACACGCCGCTCACGCTAGTCAACGCAGGATCCTTGCCGCAGCGCCGCCGGACCAGCGCTGGCAGCGCGTCAGCCAGGCGAATTGCCGCTCCCCGCCCAACGGTGTGGCGGCGAGACGGCGGGCGACGGCGTCAGGCGAGGAGCATATTCGCGGTTGCGTCGAAGACGACATAGCGCGCTTTCCCCTGGCGTTTCGCGCTGTACATCGCCTGATCGGCCGCCCGGAGCAAAGCAACGGGATCCTGCCCGGCCGCCCGACAGGCGATCCCAATGCTGGCGGTGATCGCGATCGCCTCACCACCAACCATGACGGGCGCCACGAAGGTCGCGAGCAGGCGTTCGGCGACGTGGATAGCGTCGTGTGCGCCCGCGATGCCCTCCAGCAGGAACGTGAACTCGTCACCACCAAAGCGCGCTGCGGTATCTGCTGGCCGCATACACCGCCGGAGTCGCTCGGCCACCGCGACGAGCAGGTGATCCCCGGCCTCGTGGCCCAGACGATCGTTGACCGCTTTAAAGCCGTCGAGATCGAGGAAGAGCACGGCCACCGTTCCCTGCACATCCGCCGCCCGTGCTAACGCCTGGTCGAGGCGACCGAGAAATAGGGCGCGGTTCGGCAGCGTGGTCAGCGGGTCGTGCGCGGCCTGATGAGCCAACCGCGCCAGGGATGCCAAATATGCCGGGCCGTGCCGAAAGAGACCCCAGACGGCGGCGTCTCGCCGCACCTCGACCTGCCCAAGCAGCGTGCCGGTGAGCGGCAGACACACTCCATCTTTGGTGACGAACATCGTGGTAAAGGCGGGGGTCACCACGTTGGTCAGAGCGAGCGCATTCATCGCCAGATACGCCGCCTGGCTCTCTGGATGCACGATCTCGCGCAAGGTCAACCTGCGTGCTTCTGGTTCGCTGTAGCCGAGCGCCTCCCGCCAACGCCGGTTTGCCAGGAGCACCTGGCCGGCGGGGTTGGTGATCTGGATGAGGTCGGTGGCCTGGTCAAAGAAGGTTTCCAGCCGCGCCCGGCGCGCCTGGGCGGCCCACTCGCGCCACTGGGAGAGCGCGCTGGCGTCAATCAGTATCTCCTGGTCGCGATCCATGCGGTCCTGTTCGGCCATCGTTCGTCCCCTTCTCCGCAAACTGGCCACAATGTACGGCATGGGCGTGCCGCTAGCGCTTGATCGGGGCAGCCTGGGCGATCCAGAAGACCGGCAACGAGGCTGGCTGGGTCGGTTGTTGGTTGGCTGCGACGCCCTGGTCACTGCCAGCTGGCGGCCCCACGTTCGATTGCCCTCGGCGGCCATTGACGGGCGGTTCCAGACATAAACCACACCTGACCTGAGTGCGGGCAGCGACGCTACGTGACCGCGATAACCGGAATGGTCCCCGCGGCCGTGCCGGAGGTCTCCTTCACGCTGGCGAGCTGGTGCAATCCGTCCCTGGTGTAGGGCGTCGTTCGCGGCACCGGCACCCAGGTGGCGTGCCACGCGAGCAGCTGAACCAGTCGCTCACTGGCGCCAGCGCCCACACATTGCAGTTGCAGTCGGCCTCCACTGAACAGAAAGGCAGTGGCCTGCTCGTCCTCCACGATGAAGATTGCCCGATCGTGGGCATCGGTACACCGATAGCGGATCAGATAGCGCGTCACTGGCATCCTCCGTTCTCCGCCCCCTGACGCCAGGCTCTATTGGATGGGCGAGTACTGGCCATGTCGTAGCCCAAGGGCAGCGTTTTGACAAGGTGCGAGGCTATACCGAAGGCACCGTGCTAGTAGGGGCGGCCGAGGCGCGAACCGACCTGCTCGTGATATTCCTCCGCTGACTATAGCAGGCAAACGTCAACATTCCCGTCAACGCTGGTCAACGATTCGGTCAACGCTGCTGGCCAGCGGCGTGGGAGCAGCAAGCGGGATCGCGCCGGGGAACTGGTGTTGTTTGGTTGACGGGCTGGCGCGGGGAGTCAGGTAGGCAAGAGAAAACGGTAGCCGATGCCCCAGATCGTCTGGATGTACCGCGGCTGCGCGGCGTCATCGTCGAGCTTGCGGCGCAACCGGCTGACGAATTCTTTCAGATAGCGCACGTCGTGGATGTGATCGCTGCCCCAGACCCGTTCGAGCAGGAACTGGTGGGGCAGGACGCGGCCAGCGTGGCGCGCCAGTTCGGCCAGGAGAAGATACTCGGTCGGCGACAGCGCGAGTACATCGCCACTCAGCCGAACCTCGTGCAGCGCGAAGTCGAGCGCCAGCTCGCCAGCCGTGAAGTCCGCGCGGTCCGGCGCGGGCGCGGGGCTGGCCCGGCGCACGAGCGCCCGCAGCCGCGCGAAGAGTTCCAGATGATCGAACGGTTTGGTCAGATAGTCGTCGGCGCCGAGGTCGAGCGCGCGGACCTTGTCGAGCATATTGCGGCGCACGGTGAGCATCAGGATCGGCACCTGGGAGGTCTGGCGGATGCGCTGGCAGACCTCGAAGCCATCCGGGGCCGGCATCGAGACATCGAGCACCACAAGGTCCGGCGGCTCCGCCGTGAAACTGGCGAGCGCTTCCTGCCCCGTCGCCGCGATGGTGATCCGGCAGCCGGGCCACGTCTGGCGCGCGCCGTACGCCACAACCTCGGCCAGGTCGTGGTCATCCTCGGCGATCAGCAACCTGAGCGTCATGGCCGCACGCCTCCGGGGATACCACCATCCTGCTGGGCGCGGGGCAAGGCAACATGGAAGGCTGCGCCCTCGCCGGGCGCGCTTTCCACCCAGACGCGGCCCCCGTGCAGTTCGGCGATCCCCCGCACGATCGCCAGCCCCAGGCCCGCGCCGGTCTCCGCCGTGGCGCCGGGCCGGGCCAGGCGGTGAAAGCGCTGGAAGATCGTCTCGCGTTCCCCGGCCGGGATGCCGGGGCCGTTGTCACTGACCGTCAGGACGACCTCGTCACCCGCGACTCGCCCGGCGATGGCGACGTGGGCGCTGGCGGGGGTATGCCGGTGGGCGTTGGCCAGCAGGTTGATCAGCGCCTGCGTCAACTCTTCGGGGTCGCCGGACACCGGCAGCGGCACGGGCAGCGCGACCGTGAGTTCCTGCTGTTTCTCTCGCAGCAGCGGCTGAACCACCGCCATCGCGCCGGTGACGGCGGCGCGCAGGTCGAGCGGCTGGGGATCGAAGGGCAGGGTGCCGGCTTTGAGCTGGTTGAGCGCCAGGAGATCGTTGAGATGGATGCCGAGGCGCCCGATATTCCGCCCGATATTGTCCAGCAGCCGCCGGTCCTCGGCCGCCAGCCGGTCGCCGACGCCATCCGCGAGTAACCCCAGCCCCGCCCGGGCCGCCGCGAGGGGCGTCAACAGGTGGTGCGAGACCGTGGCGATGAACTCGTCGTGGAGGCGGCGCAGGCTCAGTTCGGTGATGTCCTGGGCGATCGCGATCGTCCCGGTGATCGCGCCGTCCAGATCACGGAGCGGTTCGACATAGATCTGGAGGGTCCGCCCGCGCCACACCGCCGTGTAGCTGGCCGGCTCGCCCGCGAGCGCCTGGCGGTGCGCGGGCAGCGTCGTTGTCTCGTGGGCCTCCGGCCCGCCGGTCGTGGCCGGTTCGATCAGGGCGGCGAGCTCGGACAGGCGGCGCCCGACCAGCTGGTCGGGCGTCAAACCCAGCGTGGCCAACACGGCGCCGGCAGCGAACGTGAGCCGTAAGCCGGTATCCGTAGACCAGATAATGGCGGGGGTCTGCTCGAACAGGAGGCGCAGGCGTGTCTCCCGCACGCGGACATCCTCCTCCCGTGCCTTGCGTTCGGTGCTGTCGCGGATGACGACCACGCCGCCTGGACCAACACCAGCGCCAGCGGTGAGTGGTCGCCCGCTCGCCTCGTACCAGCAGCGTTGCCCGGCCGTGTCAACCGTGGTGAACTCCATTTGGAAGGTCTCGCCCCGCGCGGCCCGCGCCTGCGGCGTCGCGGCGGGCGGCAGCGGCTGCCCCTGCTCGTCGTGGGCGGCGAAGCCCGCGCGCTCGCCACCGAACAGCCGGGCATAGGCGGCATTGGTCAAGATGGGCGTCCCGGCCGCGTCAACGACCAGCACGGCGTCACCCATGCCCGCCAGGACCGCCGCCAGCCGCGCGCGTTCCTCCTGGCTCGTCTGAGCCAGTTCCTGAAGTTCGATGCTCCGGGCGTGCAGATCATCGTTGGCAATGTTCAGCTCTTCGTTGGTCGCCTGAAGTTCCTCGTTGAGGGTCTCCAGTTCTTCATTGGTCGCCTGCATTTCCTCATTGACAGTCTCGATCTCCTCCGCCGTGGTCTGCGCCTCCTGCGTGCTGACCTGGAACGCCTCGTAGCTGGCGCGCAGTTCCTCGTTCACAGCGAGGAGTTCCTGGTTGGCGTCGGTCAGCTGGCGGCTGGTGGCCACCAGCCGGGCCAGCGCCTGTTCCTGGCGCAGATGCTCCGCCTGGGCCTCCTGCCGCGCCTGCCGCAGCGCGGCGTCGGCCTGCTGCCGGCTCGCGTGCAGTGCGGCGTCGAGTGTCCGCACCTGCTCTTCCAGCGCCTGCCGCGCCCGGACATCGGTCGTTGTCTCCGTCACGACGATCGTCACCAGCTCGACTGCGCTCGTCTCCCATTCGACCCGTTGGGGCTGGCAGGTGAGCCGCAGGTAACGCGGCTCGCCGGTCAGCGCGTCCTCGACGGCGACCTCGTCGAGGACGCTGGGCGTGCCTTCCCGCACCACTGTGTCAATCGCGGTCCGCAGCGCCGCGTGCGGCAGCGCGGGCGCGAGATGCAGCAGATCCTCACCGATGGCCGGGCCGTGGATGGCCAGGAGGCGGCGCGCCGCGCCATTGATGGACTGGATATCGTAGCGCCGGTCCACCACGGCGACGCCGACGGGCAGCGTGAGCGTGACATTCTGGTCCGCGCGCGGGAGCGGTCCCCACGCAGGCCGGCCAGCGGCCGGCGGCTGGCCGCTGGCGCGATCCGGCAGCACGGCCCGCTGGCCCGACCCGGCCAGCGCATCGGCCAGGCGCACCGGCGGCAGCGGCAGGCGCTCGCCTTGCCGGCGGTAAATCCGCTGTCCCCGGTGTAAGGGCGCGAAGAACGCGCCGAGCGGGTTGGCGGTCTCGGCCCTGCCCAGCACCAGGATGCCGCCATCGCGCAGCGCGTAGGCGAAGAGCTGGAGTGTCCGCGTTTGGAGGTCTGGGGTAAAGTAGATCAGCACGTTACGACACAGCACCAGGTCAAGGCGCGGGAAAGGTGGCCGCTGCCCCAGATCGTGCTGGCCGAACACGACCAGGCCCCGCACGCGCTTCTTCACCTGGTAGGCGTCACCGTCCGCGGTGAAATAGCGGGCGCGTAGCGCGGCGGAAATCCCGCCGAGGGCCGACGCGTGGTAGACGCCCCGGCGCGCGAAAGCCACGGCATCCTCGTCAACGTCGGTCGCGAAGATCCGCACGTCAACGTCGTCCAGGCCAGCCCCCAGCGCCTCCGCGACCAGAATCGCCAGCGAATACGCCTCCTCGCCCGTGGCGCAGCCCGCCGACCAGAACCGCAAGCCGTAATCGTGCTGCCGTGCCGCGGCGATGAGTTCCGGCAGCACAGTCTCCCGCAAGACGGCAAAGAGTTTGGGGTCGCGGAAGAACTCGGTCACTTTGATCAGGAATGAACTGACCAGGCGGCCGTACTCGTCGGGATGCGTATCGAGGTACTGGAGGTAGCCCGCGAGGTTCCCCGTCTCCGTGACCACGATGCGCCGTTGCAGCCGCCGCTGGATCGTGCCCATTTTGTACCGGCTGAAGTCCAGGCCATTGCGCTCGCGCACCTGCGCCAGGAACGCCGCCAGCGTCTCCTCCTCATTCGGCTGGACGGGCACCGCGCCGCCCGCCAGCAGGTCATAGAGGAGTGGCCCAATCTGCTCCAGGTTCGCCACCGCGTCAACGGTCGTCGGCGCTAAAGCCTGCGGCATACCAGGGTACGAGGCCGTGTCAGGATTCTGGATCACCACCGTGCCGCCCGCCGCCTTCACCGCCCGCGCGCCCGCCGCGCCATCCGAGCCGGTGCCGGTCAGGATCACCGCGATCAGTTTGTCGCCGTAGATCGCGGCCGCGCTGCTGAGGAGCAGGTCTACCGAGGGCATTGGCCGCCCGGCGCCGGCTGTCTGCAAGGTGATAGCGTGATCGCTCATCTGCACATGGCGGTTCGCCGGCACCACAAAGATGACGCCCGGCTCCAATGGCGCGCGATCGACGACCGTCCGCACCGGCAGTGTGCTGCGCCGCGTCAGAATCTCCTGGAGGTGACTCGGCCGGCGGGGGTCCAGGTGCTGGGCGAGCACGATCGGCGCGGGAAAGTTGGGGGGCAGCGTGGCGACCAGCGTCGCCAGCGCCTCAATCCCGCCGGCCGAGGCGCCGATCACCACGAGTTGGGATAGGGAGGCATCCTCTGTCACTGGCCTATCCTCCGACCGGCGTAGTCGGGCCTACCTGCCATGCTGGCTGGGCGCGTGTAGCGGCTGTGGGCATAGTTGATAGGAGTAGCCCGACAACGCACACGACCAGCGACATTATGAAGACAAGTGTACCCGGAACGCCGCCATCATGCAGCCGTTACGAGCGCCCGCCGTTGACCGAATCGTTGACGTCTGTTGACGAGGATGTTGACGTTTGGCGGGTATACTAACGGCAACTACCACGCGACCGCGCTGCACCTCTCTCGTGGACAACAATTGAGATCGTCCAGCGCGTCAGCGGCCTTTGTGGCCGGGGCGGCGGGGGATGCTTCTGGAATGAAGCAGTGCTGACGTCAGCGAGTGCTGGCGCGGACGAACGGTATACGGCTGATACGCCGCTGGAGTCGATATGCGAGCAAGTGAACCCGTGAGGCAATTCATGTCCCGGCCGAATGACGCGCCTTCTGCGCGGGAAGGAAGATCCGCCATGACCTGGACAACCAGTGCTGAAGTATACGCACATTACCAGCAGTTGTGTGCTGGGACACCCGTGCTGACCGAGAACGAACTGCGGATGGAAGTGCATGCCGCCGGGCTGCGCTACGAAGAACTGGACGACACGTTCTGGACGGCGCTCTTCCGCCGCCCTGACCACCGGCAGTTTGCGTAGCGCCCCCACCAGCCCACTCACCTCGCCGTCGCCCGACCGGCACGCCTCTCGGGCGGCGATACCCGAAAGGAGTCCTCCATGCCCCAGGGCACGATTCACGGTCTGCAGACCGTACGCGGCCTCGGCTTTATCCGGCCCGATGACGGCAGCGCCGATCTGCTCTTTCGACGCAGCGCCCTGGCGGCGGGCGGCTATGAGGAATTGCGGGAAGGCCAGTGGGTCACGTACGAGCTCGCGCCCGATCCGCGTGGTACCACCGGCCCGCAGGCCGTGCAGATCCAGCTGGTCGCGGAGTAATCGCTGCACCTGAACTACTTTGCGCCCGGCTGCAACAGGGTGCGGCACTTGTGCAGCATACTCACCGCGAAAGGAGCACATACACATGACGAACGACTATCGTGACCTGAAACAGCGCATCCAGGCCGCTGGCCTGCTGGAGCGTCAGCCCCGCTACTATCTCGGAAAGCTCCTCGTCACCGCTGCCCTCCTCGCCCTCGCTTTCGGCCTCTTGTGGCGTTTCCATCAACCCGGCCCCGCCGTCCTCCTTACGCTCTTCCTCAGCGTGGTCACCGTACAACTGGCCTTCCTCGTCCATGATGCGGGGCATCGGCAGATGTTTGCCCACCGCTGGCAGAACGCTCTGGTTGGCTTACTGCTCGGCGACCTGCTGCTCGGCATCAGCTATGGCTGGTGGGTCCAGAAACACAACCAGCATCACGCCAATCCGAACCACGCCGATCTCGACCCGGACATTGATCTGCCGCTCCTGGCCTTCTCGGCGGAACAGGCGGCGGCCAAACGCGGTCTACCGCGCCTGATTACCAAGCAGCAGGTCTACTGGGCGGTGCCGCTCCTGTCGTTAGTCGTCTATGGGCAGCGCCTCGCCAGCCTACGCTTCCTCGCCGCGCCCTCGCGCTATCGCCGCTGGGAGCTCGCCGCGCTGATCGGCCACCTGGTGCTCTATATTGGCGTGCCGCTCCTCGTGCTGGGGCCATGGACGACGCTGCTGATGGTGCTGGTCCATCAGGCGTGTACCGGCATCTATCTCGGGCTGGTCTTCGCACCTAACCACAAGGGTATGCCCCTGGTGGACGCCACTACCCCGCTTGACCCCCTGCGCGCCCAGGTATTGACTGCGCGCAATGTGCGCGCCCATCCGGTGGTGGACTGGTGTTATGGCGGGCTGAATTACCAGATCGAGCATCACCTATTTCCCGCGCTGCCGCGCAACCGGCTGCGGGCCGCGCAGCCGATCATCCGCGCCTTCTGCCAGGAG
>DASUBC010000772.1:0-4531 GCA_035763465.1 Thermomicrobiales bacterium | reverse complement strand
CGCCCCGCCGGCGCTGCCGGCCGCGGCGACCTCAAATACGGAGGCACGGGATGTACAGCAAGGTCAAACTCTTCGGCCACCCGATCCACCCGATGCTGGTGGCCTATCCAATCGCCTTCTATACCGCCACGCTCGTCGCTTACCTGATCTACCAGTTCGGGGGCCAGCCGCAATTCTGGTTCCGCGTGGCGATCGCCGCCAACATCGCGGGCGTCGTCATGGCGGTCCTGGCCGCCCTGCCCGGCTTCATCGATTGGGCGATGGGCATCCCTGGGGACACCGAGGCGAAGCAGGTCGGCCTGCGGCACATGCTCCTCAACGTCGTGGCCCTCGTCCTCTTCATCGTGCTAGCAGTCCTGAACACCGGGAAGTGGGATGCCACCACGCCAGGCGCGCTCGCGGGGATCGTCCTCGCGCTGGTCGGCGTGCTGCTGACGATCGCGGCCGGGGCGCACGGCTGGACGCTCATTCAAACCCACCACGTCGGCGTGGAGCCAGGCACGACGCCAGAGCAGTCGGAGCCGCGCGGCGTGTGAACGGAGGTCAACTATGGCGACGCAGCGGATCACGGTGCAGCGGATCTACGAGAACCCCGACGGCGCGGGCGGCTACCGTGTGCTGGTGGATCGGCTCTGGCCTCGCGGCCTCAAGAAGGAGCAGGTCCACGTCGATGCCTGGCTGAAGGAACTCGCTCCCAGCAACGAGTTGCGCACCTGGTATGGGCATACACTGGCAAAGTGGCCGGAGTTCCAGCAGCGCTACCGCCAGGAGTTGACGGACCCAGCGCGTCAGGAACAGTTAGCGGCGCTGGCGCAGCGGGCGCGCTCCGGCCCGGTCACCTTGCTGTGCGGCGCGAAGGACGCCGCCCACAGTCAGGCGGAGGTCATCCGGGCCGTCCTCACGGAGCAGTTGCGCGACTGAGCGCGCCTGCGCAGAGCCGCGTGGTACGATTGATGTGCCGAGAACGAGCTGGGAGGCGCGGGCGGGTGCGCCATTGCACGAAGCGCCACCCGCATTGCCCTATCGCTGACGAGGCTGATGTGCTGCGACCAGCCGGCCCAGGTCCGTTCATCGCAGACGAGGCGGGCCAGTAGCTGTGGAGGCAGGATGACCGCACTGTCCTGGCGCGAGGTCGACCTTGCGGGCGTGGTGCTGGCCGGGCTTATTGCTGGCTACGTCATGGCGCTCGCTGGCCTCTGGGCGGGTACAGTGCCCTGGCTCACCGCCGTCGATATCGCTGACTTCGGCCGACGCTACATGGTCTCGGATCGCCCCAGCGCCTGGCTGCTGGGGCTAGCGTCGCACCTGGCGAACAGCGTACTGCTCACCTTCGTCTGGGCGGCAGTGATCGTGCCCAACGTGTCCTGGCCGCGCCCACTCACCGGCCTTATCTGGGGCGACGTGCTCGCCGTCACTGTCGCGGGCGCGCTCGTCGCCCCACTGGCTGGCCTGGGGTTCCTGGGCCGGAAAGCCGGGAGTGTCCGCTTTGCGCTGACCAGCCTCCTGTTACACACCGGGTGGGGATTTCTGATCGGACTCCTCTATGTGCCCAGGTGAGGCCATGAGCGGCGGAGTCCGGGTGCCGCAACCCATTATGGTTCTCCACGGGGGCGGCGTCGCGCTCGCCTGCAGCCTGGACGGGCAGTTGCTGGCCGAGGAGTTGCACGGGTTGTTCGCCGCTGACACCCGCGTGCTCTCGACCTACCAGCTCGGCGTCGGCGGCTACGCCTGGCGGCCGTTGAGCCGCGCCCGTGCCGGGCACGCGACGGCTTCCTGGGAGTTCACGAACCCGCTCGTCCGCGGCGCGACGGGCGACATTCCGGCGGGCACGCTGCTGTTGAGCCTGCGGCGGCGGCTCGACGGCGCGCTGTATGATGACCTGGCGCTTCGCGCCTTCGTTGACCGGCCGGTGCGGGTGCGGTTCACGCTCCACCTGGACGCCGACTTCGCCGACATCTTCGCGGTCAAGGACCGGTTGCTGCCGCCGCGCCTGGGTATCCAGCGGGTACCCACGGCGGCGGGTCTCACGCTGACGTATGAGCAGGCGGGCTTCCGCCGTGGGCTGCAGATCACCGTCGTGCCGTCTGCGGGCCGGCTCCTCATAGTTGGAGCGCTCGCCTTGTTCGACCTGGAGCTCGCCCCTGGCGCGGTGTGGACCGGCCGGCTGGAGGCCGCCCCAGTGATCGCCGGCGTCCGCCTCCGGCCGGCCGGCGATCCGCGCGGGCCGGAGCCCAGTCCGGTGCCGCCCAGTGTCGCGCCGCTCACGCTGGAGGCTGCCCCGTTGCTGGCGCGGCCGTTCGCCAGAGGACGCGCCGACCTGCGCGCGCTGGCGGTGCCGCAGCCGCCGCACCCGCCGTACGTCGCGGCCGGGGCGCCCTGGTTTCTGACGCTGTTCGGTCGCGACACGCTCGTCACCGCGCTGATGGCGGGGCTTGATGGCGCCTGGTCGGCGGGGGGCGCCCTGGCCGCCCTCGGGCCGCTGCAGGCCACCGCGCGCGACGACTGGCGCGACGCCGAGCCCGGGAAGTTGCCGCACGAGATCCGACGCGGCGAGCTGGCGCAGCGGGGCCTCATCCCGCACACGCCCTACTACGGCACGCACGACACCCCCGCCCTGTACTGCCTGGCGCTGTGGCACGCCTGGCGCTGGACCGGCGACCGCGCCCTGCTGACAGCGCACCTCCCGACCGCCCGGGCGGCGCTGCGCTGGTGCGACGAGCTGGGCGACCGGGACGGCGACGGGCTGCAGGAATATGGCACGCGCAGCCCGCGCGGCTACTACAACCAGAGCTGGAAAGACGCGGGCGACGCGATCCTCGGGGCCGATGGGCGCCTCGCCAGCCTCCCGCTGGCGACGGTCGAGCTGCAAGGATATCTCTACGCGGCGCGGCTGGCGCTGGCGGAGATCCTGGCGGAGCAGGGCGACGACGTGGCCGCCGTCCAGCTGCGTTCGGCGGCCGGTGCGCTGCGCGTCCGGGTCGAGGAGCGCTTCTGGCTGGCCGAGCACGACACCTACGCGCTGGCGCTCGATGGGGCGAAGCGTCCCGTGGTGAGCGTCGCGTCCAACCCCGGCCACCTGCTCTGGTGCGGGCTGCCGAGCCAGGCGCGGGCCGTAGCGGTGGCCACGCGACTGCTGGCGCCGGACCTCTTCAGCGGCTGGGGCCTACGGACGCTCTCGGCCCGCCATCCCGGCTACAACCCCATGTCCTACCAGCGCGGCTCAGTCTGGCCGCACGACACCGCTCTCGCCGCAGCCGGCTTGTGGCGCTACGGCCTGCGCGAGGCGGCGAGCACCTTGCTCAAGGCGATCCTCGAGGCGGCGGCGGTCTTCGAAGAGGAGCGTCTGCCCGAGCTCTTCTGCGGCCTCGACCGCGCACACGGTGTCCCAGTGCCCTACGCCGAAGCGAACAGCCCGCAGGCGTGGGCCGCCGCCGTGCCGCTGCTGGCGGCGCAGCTCTTCCTCGGGCTGGCGCCGGATGCCCCGCGCGGGCGCTGCTTCCTCACGCCCTGGCTGCCAGCGTGGCTGCCGCGCCTGACAGTACGGGGCATCGCCGTCGGCAGCGGTCACCTGGACGTGACGCTGGCGGGGTGCGGCGCCGCCACGGTGATCGAGGATCTGCGCGCCGACGGTGTCGCGGTGCTGCGAGCCGCCACCCTGGCGCCCCTGTGGGGGGATCCCCCGGGGCCACGCGAGGAGGGCGGGGTGGCCGGCGGCGCGGGGCACTCGGCCGCGAGTTGACGATCGCCGCGGGGCAGCAGCTGCTGGCAGCAACCTTGCTTGATCGGTCTGTGTTGGCCAATCCCGCGCCCGATGGTCGGACAGGATGATTAGTGCATATCGCGCACGAGCGCCAGGGAGGTGAGATGATGTCCTTGCATGCCGATCTCGACGAACCCGACGTCCGCCACGCCTTACAGGTGCACCGGCGGCAGCTCTCCGCCGCGCAAATCCAGACCTTTGAGGCCTATGTCGCCGAGATGCTGGCGGCCTTCGGGCTTGACCTCGCTACCCCGGCGACACGAGACACCCCGAAGCGCTTCGTCAAAGCCCTGTTCGATTGCACGGCCGGCTACGACGGCGACCCGAAACTCCTCACCGTCTTCGCCACCGAGTGCCGCGGCGGGCCGGATTGCCGGCTCAGCCAACTCGTCGAGGGGCCGATCCAGTTCTTCAGCCTCTGCGAGCACCACGCCCTGCCGATTCTTGGTCAGGCCTACGTCGGCTACATCGCGCACGAGCACATCATCGGCCTATCCAAGCTTACCCGGCTGGTGCGCCTCTTCGCCCAGCGCTTTACCGTGCAGGAGCGACTCGGCCAGCAGATCGCCGACGCGCTGGAGGTGATGCTGCAGCCCCATGGCGTAGCCGTGTATCTGGAGGCGCACCATCTCTGCATGGAGATGCGCGGGGTGCGCGAGACGGCGCCACTGACCCGCACCTCGGTCTGGCGCGGCGAGTATGACGGCAACCCGGCCCTGCGCGCGGAGTTCTTTACGACCTGCGGGTTACCACACTGAGCGCGAGATCGGG
>DASUBC010000771.1:0-2852 GCA_035763465.1 Thermomicrobiales bacterium | reverse complement strand
TCGGCGCCGTCGTCCGGCCCACAGCTCAGCCAGGCGCAATTCGCCTCGCTCGCCAGCACGAGGCCCGCCAGCTCATGCGCGTCGAGCAACCTATGCAGCCGGTCCAGTTTGATCGCGAATTCGTCGGCTTTGTTCATCACCCTGCGCTTCCGCTACCAGCGAACGAGCAGCCAGCCGGATACAAGCCCCGTGACGGCGTTTGGTGTAGCACGGAACGAGACCAGCGTCCAGAGCGAGAGGCACGGCGCAGTGGCAAACGGAAACGTCCGTGGTCGTAAGAGCAGCTAGTCCCCAGCCACGGGTAGTGGTTGGCGGCGGCGGAAGCGCCGCGTCCGCACCCGCAGCAAGCCCTTGATGTCTTCCAGCGCCGTCGCCGCAATCTTCACCCGCGTGTCCAGGTCTTCGATCCACTCCACCGGCACTTCATAGATGCGGAGCCCACGCACCTCCGCCAGCAGCAAGAGTTCGGTGTCGAAGAACCAGGCGTTGTTCTCAACAGCGGGCAAGAGCTGGCACGCCACCTCACGCTTTAGCGCCTTGAAGCCGCACTGCGCGTCGGAGAAGCGCCGCCCACAGACCAGTTTGATCAGCAGGTTGTAGCAGCGCGAGATTGCTTCTCGCTTCCACTGGCGGGTGACCACCGCACCCTTCAAGAGCCGCGAGCCAATCGCCAGGTCGCTATGCCCGGTCGCCAGCGGCGCCACCAGTGGCAGGAACGATTGCAGGTTGGTGGAGAGATCTACATCCATGTAGGCGACGATGTCGGCGTCAGAGGCCAGCCAGGCGGTACGGAGGGCGCGCCCGCGGCCCTTCTGGTCAAGATGGAGCACACTCACCTGCGGATAGCGGGCAGCCAGATCCTCGGCAACCGCGAGCGTGCGGTCGGTGGAGGCGTTATCCGCGATCACGATTGACCAATGGTAAGGGAAGTATGTCGAAAGATAGCTGGAGAGCGTGGCAATACTCGTCGGCAGAGCGGTCTGCTCGTTGTAGACGGGGATGACGATGTCCACCGTCACCTGCTGGTGTGGCAGAGCGTGTCGCTGCCGTCGCTCCACCCGTGCCATCCGTCTGCCTCCTCACTGCATCGCCCGCGCGAGCGCGGGCGACTCATCCTTTCACCATCGAGCATAGCGCCGGACGACAGCAGCGCCTATAGCCTGATCTGGCTAATCCCGCGCCTGGATCAGGGGCCAGAAGCGCTCCGCCGGCCCAGCCGCGCCGCCGATCGCTTGCGCAGCGTCAGTAATGGCCGTGCGCCAGTCGGCGAAAAAGCGAAAGATTGTCGGCAGTTGCGACTGGTAGGCGGCAATCGCCGCCAGCCTGGTCGCCAGCGTGACGCCGACCGGCCGCACGTCTGGTGGGCCGACTTCGCCAACTACCGCTGCCAGGCGCTCGGCCAGCGCCGCGCCAAGCAGTCCGTACGGGCAATCTTCGTAGGCGAGGACACGCACACCGCCAGCGGCGAGCTGTCTGCCTACGATATAGACGAGCTGGTGGTCAACGTGGTTACCGGCGGCCAGCGGCACATAGAGCGTGCCGCCAGGCGCGAGCAGCGCGCGCACATCGGCGGCAATTTGCGCGACCAGCGACGCGTCGGCCGGCGCGACCGGGCCGAAAAGCGCATCGTCGGAGAGGTACTGGTCGCCACGGTAAATCGCGTCGAGGTAGGGCAAGGTGGCAGTCGCACAGCCGAGGATGGCGGCGGCGGCGCGTTCTTCCGCTTCACGCGTCGCGATGGCGTCCCCCGCGCCGGTGCCCCAGCGTTCGTGTTGCCAGCGCGCGAAGCCGGTCAGGGGCGCATCGCGGGGATCGCCGCCGAAGACCGTGACAATCAGTGGCCGCGCGTCCTGACCGGCCAGGAGCGCGACTGTGCCGCCGCAGGAGAGGGCGACATCATCATAATGGGGCGCCAGAAAACAGTGCGTGGCGGCGATAGCGACTTCTCCCGCGCGAGCAGCGTCCGGGCAAGGCGAACGGCGGCCCAGTGAGGCCACCGCACGGTCAATGTGGTGGGTGCGCCGGCAAGATCAGCGCCGATCCTTGGCCCCATTACGGAAGATGTAGCCGATGAAGATGCTGCCGACCACGCCGACGATGACCCAGAAGAGCGAGTATGGCGCGTAGCCGCCCCAGTAGGTCATCCCGGCCGCGAAGATGATGAAGAGTAAGAACAGCCCCCACATCGGCCAGAAGTCTTTGCTCACCCGGCTATCCTCCCCGGAATCCAGGGCCGCAGGCGCGTGCCGCCCGGCGCGATCCGCCGCCCGTGCGCTGGTTCACAATCTCCTGGGCATAGTCTAGGCGAGGGTGGGCGCGCCGTCAAACGGAGGCGGGCAGTCGGGCAGTCGGGCAGTCGGGCAGTGGGTTCTCCTCAGCGCGGTGCTGGGCTGCTGGCGCAGTGCTGATCCAACGCACTGCCCGACTCGCACATGCGGTCTAGCAACTTGGTAGCGCGGGCGAGGCGGGCTTCATGCGGGCCGGAGATGAGGGCGTAAGGGCGGCCCTGCGCGGCCAGCTCGGTGGCGAAGAGGCCGTGCATCCAGTGACGGATATGTTCGCCGTCGCGCGTGCCGTCCTGCACGAAGGGGATGTCCACGTCGGTCAAGAGGTACAGGGCGTAGTGGCGCGCGGCGGCAATGGCCTCCACCTCGGGCGAGCGCGTGCCCAGATAGCGCCGGTGCCAGATGCTCGTGGCGAAAGCGTCGGTATCGCAGATCAGCAGGCGGTTGGCCTGGCGCGCGGCCAGGTCTTCGCGCCGGCACTGTTCGGCGGCGATGTGGGTGAACTCGGCGCTCGTCCAGTGATCGTACTCGCCGCGCGCCAGTTTCGCCTCTGAATATTCGCGACCA
>DASUBC010000770.1:0-4367 GCA_035763465.1 Thermomicrobiales bacterium | reverse complement strand
TCCTTTGCTGGTTACGGCCCTCACCCCCTGGCCCCCTCTCCCGTGCGCGGGCGAGGGGGAACACCAACCAGCGCATCGGCAGTTCCCCCTCGCCTGCAAGGCGGCGGGGTACCCACCGCAGTGGGTCGCGGGGCAGGGGGTGAGGGTTCTATTCCGCGAATGGAGTGCGCGCCATGCCGAAAGCCGACCACATTCCCGATTCGTTCCGCGACTTCTTCACCCGGCCGGTGCTGGCGCACCTGGCGACGCTGATGCCGGACGGCACGCCGCAGGTCACGCCGGTGTGGATTGACTACGACGGTGAGCACCTGCTCATCAACACGATTGGCGACCGGCAGAAGGGCCGCAATCTGCGCGCTCGCGCCCGCGTGGGCCTCGATATGGTGGACCCAGACAACCCCTTCCGGTATCTCTCCGTGCGCGGGCGGGTCGTTGAACTGACCGGGGAAGGCGCGGCGGCGCAAATTGACCGGCTGGCGCTGCGCTACCTCGGCACGCCCTACCCCCGCCACGACCCCGCCCGGCCGCGCCTGCTTGTCCGCATCCAGCCGGAGGAGGTCATCTACCAGGAACGCATCGGCGAGATTCGTTGACCGGGCCGGGCCGAAGGCGTCCATAGATATGTCAGGAGATGACAACTATCTCCTGGTAGACTACTTCATCTTCTATCGTCGGGCGAGTGACAGTATAATGTAAGAGAGGGCTACTTACCGGCCCGGCCACCAGGTTCCGGCGTCGAAACCTGCGGAAAATCAGCCAGCGTGGGTGGCAATGGGGCGGCCCACAGCGTTGGCGCGCGTGCAAGGAGGCACATTATGGCCCAAACTCCGGTGTTCTGGTCACCGTTGTCCCAGCCGGTCAGCCGGCGGCGGCTGCTGCGCTACGCGGGCGCGGGCGCGCTTGGCCTGGCCGCGCTGCCGCTGCTCGCTGCCTGCGGCGGGGCCAGCACGCCTACCGCCAGCGGCGCGGCGAGCGGCGGCGGCAACAGCGCGGCGCCCACGGTCAAGATGACCGACTCGAAATATGCGCCGGACAAACTGACGGTCGCCAAGGGCGCGCAGGTCACCTGGACGAACGACGGCGCGATGGTGCACACGGTCACCTGCGACCCCAGCAAGGCGATCAAGAAGAGTGACGCGGCGCTGCCGAGCGGCGCGCAGCCCTTTGATTCCGGCAATATCGAAGCGGGCAAGAGCTGGTCGTATACCTTCACCGTCGCCGGCGACTACACCTACTTCTGCATTCCCCACGAGAGCGACGGCATGATCGGCCACATCACCGTCAGTTGAACCCGGAGCGCGGAACCGGGAACGGGGAATTAACTCACGCCAGCGCCGTGCCAGTTTTCCAGCACGGCGCTGGTCGAGTCTTATTTCCGCGCTCCGCGTTCGAATGGTGGCAAGCCGCTTGCTGTAGGTAGACCAACATCCGTGACCGGCACAGGAGCGAAGGAGCAGACCGATGTTGTACTACTGCGAGTACACCTACGTTCCGGGCACGACCGCGCAAGCGGTGCGGCAGCGCTTCGTCCAGCAGCATGAGGCGGGGGCACACCACCAGGACAAGTGGCGCGGCTGGTATAACCTGACCGGCGGCGGCGCGGGGTTCGTCATCATCGAGACCGACGACCCGCGCGAGGTGACCAGTATCCTGACACCCTACATGGACCTCATCAGCTGGAATGTCCGGGCCATCTACGAGAACGACTACAACACCGCGCTGGCGGCGTACCGGCAGTCGAGTTGAGGCGCGTTCCTGGCGCTCTTGTCGCCAGACCGGGCTAACCGAGACGCCCCGGTAGCCGGTGGTGGGCGGCCTGCCTGGCAGGCCGCCCCGTAGCCAGGCACGCCGCCATTACGCCTTGAGATACTTCGCGAACCAGTCCAGCGAGCGCGCGTAGGCGTCTTTCGACGCGGCGGCGTTGTAACTCTGGCCGGTGTCGTTGTTGAAGGCGTGGTTCGCGCCGGGGTAAATCTTGAACTCGAAGACCTTGTTGTACTTCTGCATCGCGGCGGCGATCGCCGGCTCGTTGCTGGTGATGCGCGTGTCCAGTTCGCCGTAGAAGGCCAGCACCGCGCCGGTAATCTTCTGCACATCGTCCAGCGGGTCCGGCGGCGGGCCGTAGTAGGGCACGGCCGCCGCGACGTCGGCGCTGTTGATGGCCGTCAGCCAGGTCAGGCCGCCGCCGTAGCAATAGCCGACCACGCCCGCCTTCGGCCCGGCGAAGTTCGGCAGCGTCTTGAGATAGGCGATGCCGCTGAGTAAGTCCTGTACTTGCAGGTTCTTGTCGCCCTGGCCGAGAATCGTCGGGATGTCGCCCTGATTGGCGATACTGTCGGTGCCGCCCTGGCGCGAGACAAGGTCCACCGCGACCGCGAGGTAGCCGTCCTTCGCGTAGCGCCGGGTGACGTCCTTGATATGCTCCACCAGGCCGCGATTCTCGTGAATGACGAGCAGGCCGGGCGCTTTCGCCACGCCGCGCGGGCTGGACCGATAGCCCTTCAGCGTGACTCCCTGGCCGGGGAACTCGACCGGGCCGGCCTCGATCGCCGGGTCGGTCGGCGGGATAGTGACGCCGGACGCGGCGGGCGTCGGGCTGCCCCGGCCCGCCGGTGAGCCGGCTGGCGACGCCGCGCGGGTGGGCGTGCCGGTGGGTGTAGCGGCCGGTGGGCTGGTCGCTGGCGTGGCGACGGCCGGCGACGCGGCCGGGGTTGCGCTGGTGGGCGACGCGGCGGCGGGCGAGGCGGCTCCGGCGGGTGTCGCCGGCGTCGCCACCTTCGGGGCGGCGGTGGGGGCGAGCGTCGGCGTCGGGTTGCCGCCACAGCCGGCGGCTAGCAGAATCGAGGCGGTCGCGGGGATACTGCCGGTAATCAGCAAGACGCGCCGCACCATCTCGCGGCGCGGGATGTGCGCGTCCTTGTACTCCTCGATCATCTCTTCAATCAGATAGCGTTGCAGGTAATCCAGCGTAGGGCGAGTCTGTGGCGCCTTCACTCGTCTCCTCCTTGCGTTGGTGGTGTGGTGTGCCGGCTCGACCGTGCCTGATGCCTTAACGCCAGCCCGGCGCGCTGGGTTCCTGACGAGTCGGGCAGTCGGGCAGTCGGGCAGTGGGTTTAGAACAGCACGGTGCTGGTCTACTAGCGCGGTGGCGCTGATGGCAGCCGCCGAATGAATTCGGCGCTAGGGGCTGCGGCCACAAAGTCCCCTCTGGGGACTGGGTTCGCTACCATGCCGGGGCTGGTTGTTCACCACTCAGGTTGACCAGCCCCAGTCCCGGAGGGACTTTGTGGCCGCAGGCCCTTCGCCCGGATTTCAATCCGGGGCTACGTCTCGTCAGCACTGCGCCAGTAGACCAGCACTGTGCTGTTCTAAACCCACTGCCCAACTGCCGACTGCCCGACTGCCCGTCTCGCCCGTTGTTTCCGCCGTGTCCCCTCGCTACAATTAGGAATACACTGGCAGGCAATGGATGGGCGGATGGTCACGCTACCAGAACAGGCGACGGACCCATGGATGCGTCACCACAGCCCGTCCATGACGAAACCCTGATCTGGCGCGATGCCGCCCTGTGGTCGCGCTGGCCCTGGCTCGCCTCGCGCATCGTCGGTGTGGTCCTGGGGCTAGCCGGCGTGCTACTGGTCACCGCAGTGGTCTGGTGGCTCGAAGGCCGGCAGATGGGCTTCCTCACCGCCAGTCTGCCCTTCGCGGTTATCGTCCTGGCGATTGGCTATGGCTGGGGCTGGCGGGCCGGCTTCGTCGTCGCCGTCGGCGCCTTCGTGGCCCTGTGGTATGCGCTCTCCAGTCCGCCTCTTTCCTGGTCCACGACCCGGCCATCCGAGTGGACACGCCTGCTGCTGGTTGGGGTTATCTATGTCATGCTGGCGTTCGCTGGCGGCGCGCTCCGGCGGGCGCGGCGGGCGAATGCCGAACTGGCCCGCGCCGTGAACCGGCTCAACGCCATCATCGGCAGCATCGCCGATGGTGTCATCGTCCTCGACCGCGATGGCCTGGTCGTGCAATCGAACGACGCGATGCAGCGGATCGCGGGCGAGATGATCGCCCGGCGCGAGGAGCGGATCCGGCACTGGCGCCTGCGCTACCCCGACGGCACACGGATTACGGCCGATCGTGGACCACTCGCCGACGCCCTACGCGGCAGGGTCGTGCATGAACAGGAAGTGGTCATTCAGGCGGCCAGCGGCCGTGACGTACCGCTCAGTGTCAGTAGCGCGCCACTGCGCGAGCGCGGCGGCGAGATTGTCGGCGCGGTCCTCGTCTGTCGCGACATCAGCGAGTTGCGCCGCTTGCAGCAGGCGAAAGACGCCTTCCTCTCGGTCGCCTCGCACGAACTCAGGACACCGCTGACG
>DASUBC010000769.1:0-4888 GCA_035763465.1 Thermomicrobiales bacterium | reverse complement strand
GCGCTCCCTTCGGCGCGCAGCCGCAGCTGACCGAAGGGCAAATCCAGGTCGTCGTGAATGACGAGCAACTGGTCGAGCGGCACCTTGTACCACTTGACGAGTTGCACGACCGAGACGCCGCTGAGGTTCATGTAGGTCTGGGGCTTCGCCAGCACCACGTCGTGGCCGGCGATGGCGCCACGCGCCTGTTCGGCCTTGAGCCGGGGGCGCTCCCACTTCAGCCCATGACGGCGGGCCAGTTCGTCCACGCAGCGGAAGCCGACGTTGTGGCGGGTCTCGGCGTACTCTTTGCCAGGATTACCCAGCCCGACGATCAGCGCCGCCACGATTCCACCATGTCGGCCGGGGTCGCCGGTTCTTCCTGGCCCAGCGCGCGCCGGTAGACCGCCAGCGTCTGCTCGGCGGCACGCAGCCAGGAGAATTGCGCGGCTTGCTTCAAGCTCGCGGCGATCAGTTCGTCTCGCTTCGCCCGGTTCTCGCTATTTTCGCGGAGCGCGTCCGCCCAGGCTTCCGCGTCGTCCGGCGGCAGCAGCACGCCCGCCGCGCCGGTGACTTCCGGCAGGCTGGAGCAATTGGAGGCGAGCACCGGCGTGCCGCAGGCCATCGCCTCGATCGCCGGTAAGCCGAAGCCTTCGTAGTGGGAAGGGAGGACGAGCAAGGACGCGGCATTGTAGAGCAGCAGCAGCTGGTCGTCGGTGCCGCCACGGAACCAGACCAGTTTGCTCTCCCGCCGCAGCCGCTCGATCTCGGCCAGTTCGGCCTCCGCGCGCCAGCCGGGCGCGCCGAACAGGACCAGCGTCGCCGCGCGCCGGCCGGCGCGCTCGCGATAACGCTCGTATGCCTGAAAAAGGAGCAGCAGGTTCTTGCGCGGCTCGATCGTGCCGACAAAGAGAATGAAGGGGCCGAATTCGCCGCTGACCAGCCGCGCCATATCGGGCGGCAGCCGGTCCGGCGCGCGGAGCGCCGCGAGTCGTTCGAGGCGGTCCAGCGGGCGGAACCGCTCGTTCGCCGCCTCGTAGACAACGTGAATCTTCTCCGCTGGCGCGCTGGTCAGCGCGAGCAGGTCGCGCCTGGTGCTCTGCGAGGGCGCGATAATCGCGTCGGCGCGCTGCACCGCGTCTTCGATCTGGCCGTAGTAGCGTTGCGATGCGCCGTCGAGCAGATCGGGATAGCGCAGGAACGCCAGGTCATGGACGGTGATGACCGACCGCGTGCCCCGGCGCAGGTGCGGCGGAATGAAGTCGGGGCTGTGCAGGAGATCGAGGCGGCACGGCGCGAGTTCAAGGCTCAGCGCCGCGCGTTCCAGGCGGTGGTGCGGTGGCGTCAGCAGCGTGTGATGCTCGACCTGATCGCCGCGCTCGCTGGTGTCCAGCACCGGCTCGCCGCCGCGCGCGACGAAGATCGTATAGGTGTTGGTGCGGTCAAGTTTGATCAGCGCGTGCAGCAGCAAGCGCACGTAGTGTGCGGTGCCCGCCTCGCGGTACGCGACCAGGCGGGCGTCGAAGCCGATATGCACGGACAGTGTCCCTCCAGCAAGCGCTGGCGCGCGGTGACGGACAGCACATCAGGGAGCGCGGCGCGGCGAAGCGCGAGCGCGGGAGAACCTTTACTGGCGGCAGTGTAAGCGACCACTCCACCAGGAGTATACCAGACCCGCGCGGGCGTGCTCAACCAGCGGAACCGTGCGGAAGCGGCCATTACCGCCACGTTCGCCGCTACTTGCAATGCCTCGATTCGTGCCCGCAACCGGCAACCTCCGGCACGCTTGCTTTTCGTGATTGCCAGGTGCTATAGTCGCCGCCGATGAACACCAAACAGCGCGATCTGGCGGCGGCCAGCGCGCTTTCGGCGACATCGGCTGCCGGGAGTGGGCAGCTGCTTGCCGGGTCTGCGCGCGTTAGCGACACCCCCGGCCGCCTGATCCTGCGCGCCGTCGCGCTGGTGGTGGTGTATAGCGCGCTGGCGGTCCTGTATACGTGGCCGCTCGCCAGTCACCTGGGGCAAGGGCTGATCTCGCCGCTCGACCCGCTGGATAGTGTGTGGCGGGTCGCGCGGGGCCAGCAGCAACTCCTGCACGCGCCTGCACAACTCTTCAACGCCAACGTCTTCTACCCCTTCAATCGCACCTATCTCTTTGACGAATTGATCCTGGGCGCGGCAATTCTTGCGCTGCCCTTCCGCCTCGTTACCCACAATCCGCTCACGATCTACAACCTGGCGGTATTGAGCAGTTTCGTCCTCAGCGCGTTGGGCATGTATGCGCTCAGCCGGCGGCTCGGCGCGCACCGGGCGGGCGCGTTCGCCGCCGGACTGATCTATGCGTTCGCGCCCTTTCGGCTCGACCACCTGCCGCACCTGGGCCTGCTCTCCGGCCAGTATTTCCCGTTGATTATCGTGCTGCTGGACTGGCTATTCGCCGCGCCGCCGGCTGTCGCGCGCTGGCGCGACGCGCTGGCGCTGGCCGGCGCGCTGGTGATGCAGGCGCTCTCGGCGCAGTATTACGCCTTCTACCTTGTCTTCGTGGTCGGCGGCTTCATCGTTTTGCGTATTGTGCAGGATCGCCTCGCGGGGCGCTGGCCGGCGCGGGCCACCTGGGCGCGGGCGCTGGTCGCCGGCGGGCTGGCGGCGCTGCTCGTCGCGCCGGTCGCCGTGGCCTACCGGTCGGTGCAACGGGACTATCAGTTCGAGCGCTCCGCCAATGAAAACGCGCTCTATTCGGCCAATCTCACCTCGTTCGTGACGGCCGACGCGCGCAATCGGGTCTGGGGGCAGGTGACCAAGCCCTTCCGTATGCAAGGGCGCTATACGCCGGAGCGAAACATGTTCCCTGGCCTGCTGGCGCTGCTGCTGGCCTTGCTCGGCGCGGCGACGAACTGGCGCAACCCACTCGCGCAGTATCTGGCGCTGCTTGGCCTGGGCAGCGCGGCGCTGGCGCTTGGCCCTGGCCTGTATCTCACCGCCAATCCCGATACCCTGATCTGGAGCCATATGCCGTATGGCTTCCTGCTCTTTCGCGTGCCCGGCTTCGACTCGATGCGCGTGCCGGCGCGGATCAATGTTCTCTACGGCCTGAGTGTCGCCGGTCTCGCCAGCCTGGGCCTGACCTGGGTGCTGGACCGGCTGGCGCAAACGCGGCTGCCGCGTCTCTCCGCGCGGGCGCTCGCGGCCGGCGCGGCGGCGCTGCTCATCGGGGTGATTGGTCTTGAGTGCCTGAACCTGCCCTATCCGATGACCCCGATCGCCACCGGCGACCGCGTGCCGCCGGTCTACCGCTGGCTCGACCAGCAGCCTGGCGCGGTCGTCATCGAACTGCCCTTTGCGATTTCGAACTCACGCAATGGTGAACTCCTGAACGATCGGTATCAGTACTTCTCGCTCTACTACCGGCAGCGCGTGGTCAATGGTTCGGCCAACGTCGTGCCCAAGGGCTACAAGATGCTCTACTACGAATTGCAGCATGGGCCGACGCCCCGCGCGCTCGCGATTTTGCAGGGGCTGGGGGTCAACCAGATCGTCGTCCACTACGATCAACTTGACGCCAGCGAGGTCGGGCGCACGCGCGCGCTGCTCGATCGCAGCGGCGCGACGACCCGCGAAGCGGAGTTCGGCGCGGATACGGTCTACCGTCTCGCGCCGTCCGAGCGGTTCGTGCGGTTGCGCGCGATGATACCGCCTACGGCGACGGTCTACCTCTCCAAGAACGACCCACTCGGCACGTATGGCGGGATGCTCGGGTACGTGCTCGGGGGCGACCGCATTTACACGCGGGTGCGCGTCTCCTTTGGTGGGAACTACGCCGGCGCGCCCCAGGCCGGCGCGCGGTATGACTACGGCATCTTCTATCGCCAGGACGATCCGGCCAGCGCCGGCTTCGCGCACGGCCACGTGATCTGGGAGGACGATGTCGTGCGGGTCTACGCCCAGGCGACCAACTGAGCCGGCCTGCCGGTACTCCGGGCTGCCGTTTGCACGGCTAGTCGGTCGCCGCCATGACGACGGCTTCTTGCTCCTTGCTGGGCTGGGCCTGCTGGCTGCGCCGGCCGCGCGAGAGGGAGAAGACCGCGCCGATCGCCGCGAGCGCCGCTGAGATGGTGTAGGCGTGGCGCATCCCGCTGAGGAAGGCGTTGACCAGCGGGGTGTGGTCAACGCCGGCGGTGGCGGTTTGCAGGGCGTTCAGGCCCAGCGCGCCGACGACCGGCGTGATGGCGTTGATGAGGACCGCGCCGGCTACAGCCACGCCGATGACCTGGCCGCTATTCCGCACCATCGAGAGAAACCCGCCCGCGACGCCGTACTGCGCGCGCGAGACCGAGCCGAGGACGGCGCTGCTGTTCGGTGAGTTGAAGATGCCGATGCCGACGCCGAGGAAGATCAGGCGGAGCAGCACATCGGAATAGTGCGCGTGTGCGTCGAGCCGGCCGAGCGTGAGCAGGGCCACGCACGACAGCCCCAGCCCCAGCGAGGACAGAATCCGCGCGCCAAAGCGATCGGAGAGCCAGCCGCTGATCGGCGCGATCACCGCCAGGGTGAGTGACGTTGGGGTGAGGAACAGGCCGGCTTTCGCCGGGCTATAGCCTAGCACCAGTTGCAGGTAAAACGGCATCAAGAAGGTGTTCGCCGCAATCGCTAGAAACGAGCAGAACGCGGCGAGGCTGCCGGCGGCGAAGGCCCGAATGCGGAAGAGCGCCAGGCTCAGCAGCGGCGCGACGACGCGCGACTCGACAACCAGGAAGCAGGCGAACGCGACGGCGGCCACGGCAAAGAGCACCAGGATATAGCCGGAGGTCCAGCCGCGTTGCGGTCCCTGGTTGAGCGCCAGCAGCAGCGCCACCAGCGCGACCGCGACGAGGCCCGCGCCGACGGGGTCGAAGCGCGCTTCGGGGCCGGT
>DASUBC010000768.1:0-2173 GCA_035763465.1 Thermomicrobiales bacterium | reverse complement strand
TCGCGCACCGCGACGTTGCGCCGCTCCGTATTGACGGCGCGGAAGTGCTCGATCACCCGTTCCTCCGCGCTGGCCGCGCGGACAGCGCCGATCGCGCCAAAGATTTCGCCGAGCAGGCCAGTTACTGCGCCGGTCGCGGCCTGACTGGCGCGGCGGTAGCGGCGAATGCGGCTCGACGCGAGGTTGACGACCACCAGGGCGATGGCGATCGGCGGCAGCACCGCCAGGGAGATCATCGGGTCAATGCTGATGAGCGTGCCGATGGCGATGCCGCCGACAATCAACTGGCCGAGCGGGTCGGGCGTCCAGCTGAGAAAGAGCTGGGCGACCTGGACATCGTCGCGCAGGCGGCTGATGGCCTCCCCTGGCGAGGCGGGCAGCGCCCGCGCGCCGGGGCGCTCCAGCACGCGCGCGAAGATATTGCGGCGTAATAGCGCGCCCGCGCTCAGCTGGGTCGCATTGTCCATCGTCGCCCCGACGATAAGCGCCGCCCCATGTGCGATGCCCGCGCCCAGCAGCAGCGCGATCAGCGTCGGGATGCCCGCCCCGGCCGGCGCCGCGCCGGTGAGGTGGTCGAGCACCCGGCGCACGATTTGCCCCGGCACCAGGGGGAAGAGATAGAACAGCACGCTGACGAAGAGCGCGCTCGTCAGGTAGTAGTGCGGGCGGAAGCGGATCAGGCCCCAGATATGCGGCCAGACCGGGCCGGAGTGGGTCACGGGCGCCGGCTCGCGCACCGTCTCACCGCTCATACCAGCACCTCCGCCATACCCACGCGCAACAGTTGCGCGAAGCGCGAGTCGTAATCGGCTGCCAGCGCGGCGCGTGGGCCGTTCTCCAGCAGATGGCCGTCTTCCAGGATGAGGATTGTATCGGCGCGCTCGACCGTCGCCAGCCGGTGCGCGATGATAATGCCGGTGCGCCCGGCCAGCAGCCGGTCCACCGCATGTTCCACGCGCGCCTCGGTGGCCGGGTCGAGCCGCGACGACGCTTCGTCGAGTATCACCAGGCCGGGATTCTTGAGAAAGACACGCGCGAAGGCGAGCAATTGCGCCTCACCCGCCGACATCCCACCACCGCCCGGCGCGAGCAGTGTGCCGAGGCCGTCCGGCAGGGCGCGGCACCAGCCGGCCAGCCCCAACTGCTCCAGCGCGTCCCAGAGAGCCGCGTCGGGAATGGCGCGGTCGAAGAAGGTCAGGTTGTCGCGCACCGAGGCGTGAAAGAGCTCGATCTGCTGCGTGACGATGCCGACCCGCGTCCGGAGGTCTGTCAGCCGCGCGTCGCGCAACTCCGTGCCACCGAGCCGGATCGCGCCCGCCTGCGGATCGTAGAGTCGCTGGAGCAAGCGCGCGATCGTCGTCTTGCCGCTGCCGGTGCGCCCGCGCAGACCCAGCACCTCGCCGGGCGCCAGGGCGAACGACAGGTCAACCAGCGCCGGACCATGCTCGTCGCCATCCGGCAGATCGCCGTCTGGCGTGGCCGGATAGGTGAAGGTGACCTGGTCGAACTCAACCGCCAGCGCGGCGCCAGCGGCAAGCGTGGGCGTCGCGGGAATCGGCGCCCCCGGACCGTCCACGACCGCGCTGCGCTCGTTGAGCAACGCGCGCACGCGGCCAATGCCGGCGGCGGCCTGCTGCAAGTCCTGCAACTGACGGGTAATTTGTTCGATCGGCCGGCGCAGCATCTCGGTGTAGGCAAAGAGCAGGTAGACAGTGCCGATCGTAATCGCGCCGGCGCGATAGAGGTACGCGCCCAGGCCGAGCGACAGCGCGGCGCCGATCGTAAAGAGGAGGATTGTCGTGCCGCCGATCGTAGCGCCACGCATCGCCGCGCGGACCTGATTGCGTATAAGCGTCAGCGAACGCAGCGCCAGACCGCGCTGGGCGTGCAGGATCGCCACCGCGCCGCTGGCGCGAATGTCCTCGGTGGCGGCCAGTCGCTCTTCGAGGAAGCCGAAGAGCTGGGCGCTGGCCGCCCGCGCCGCCGCCCAGGCCGGCACGGCGATGTCACGCAGTCCGAAGATGACGCCGAAGGTGACCGCCACGAAGAGCGTCATCGCCAGGCCAACGCGCAGGTCAACGCGAAACAGCACAATCAGCACACCGAGCGCCAGCAGCAGGTTGCCGCAGAGGGCCACGACGAGACGCGAGAAGAAATTGTTCAGTTTCGTAAT
>DASUBC010000767.1:0-11327 GCA_035763465.1 Thermomicrobiales bacterium | reverse complement strand
ATATCCCCAGCATCACGGTCCGGTTCGGGCGCGGCTTCGACCAGCAAGCCCTTGCCGTGCAGCAGCGTCAACGCGCGCAGGAGCGTCGCGCGCGGCACATCGGATGGGCAGGCGTCGAGCAACGCCGCTAGCGAATGAGCGCCGTCGAGCCTGGGGAGCAGGAAGGCCAGCGCGGTCTCGGCGAACCGGCCGCGCAGCAGGACCGGTTCCGCGCCGCCACGCAGTTGCAGCCCCAGGCCGTCGGGCATGGTGAAGACGTGCAAATCGGCCACCAGGCGCGGCCGGGCGGGGAAGCGGATATTGGGGTCGCGCAGCCTGGCGAGGAGCGCCTCGACATCGCCATCCATCAGTTCCGCCACAATCGAGAACGCGTTGCGCGGCACAACCGCGCGGCGCGGCGGTTCAGCGGGGTGATTCTAGCAGGCAGCGCTGCTCAGTCAATGTGGCGCCGGAGACGACCGCTGTACCAGGGGCGGTTGTTGGCGCGGACGCGGCACCGGTGGCGAACCCTTCCTCCAGAAATGGCTGGGGAGGTGAGGGACGTTCCTTGCATTTCCGCCCATACGTACGTACAGTTGAGAGGCAGCGAACAGCGCGGGCCAGGGCGCGTTCCGTTCTTGGCGCGTTGTTTGGCGCTGGCGGGGTGTGCTATGCTAGCCGTCCGGGTTGCAGGGCGAACGGTGAGGCAGCCGCCGTTCAGAGCGATGGGACGTCCGCGAGCGACGAGGCCCTCCTGCGCGGACGGAGGTCGTGAGGGGATGCCGCGAATTATCTTTGCCATGCTGCTGGTCGTGCTGGCGCTGCTCCAGACGACGGTACTGCCGATGGTTCACTGGCTGAGTATCACCCCGAACCTTGTCCTCGTCAGCCTGCTGCTCTGGAGCGCCGTGCGCCAGCCGCGTGAAGGGCTGGTCTGGGCCTTTGGCGCCGGCATCTTTCTGGACCTGCTGACGTTGTCACCCCTCGGTGGCGAGGCGCTGGCGCTGCTGCCGGTCGTCGTGATCGGCTGGCTCAGCCGGGGGCGGTTTTTCCAGAGCGGGCTGCTCTTTCCGCTGCTGATGACGCTGGCGGCCAGCCTGGCCCACGACCTGGTGCTGGTCGGACTATCGCCGCTCCTCGGCAGGCACCTGACGCTGGTGGGGATCATGCGACTGGGTATTCTCGGCGCGCTGCTCAATTCGCTCTTCGTGCCGCTGCTCTACCTGGTCGTGCAAGTGCTGGAGCGCTGGATGGGACAGGTGGAGGCTCATGCGCGTACGTGAACGAGACACGATCCACTTCAAACCACGGAAGCGGATCGAAATTCAACGCATCACCGAGAAGAAGCACCCGCGCTCACCGGAGCGCACCCCCGACCAGCTGCGCCTATCCCGCCGCACCTTCAGTTTCATGGGCCTCGCCGCCGCCTCCTTCGTGGCGCTCACCGGCCGTCTCTGGCAGATTCAGGTTCGCGACCACGACACCGCCAAGCAACAGGTCGTCGTCTACTCGCAACGTATCTTCACGGTCGCGCCCGCGCGCGGCCTGATCTATGACCGCGACAAGCAGCTGCTGGCCGACAATGTGAAGAGCTGGGCCGTCGCCATCGTGCCGGCCAGCCTGCCGGACGATCCCGACGAGAAGATCGCGGCGGCCAAGCAGAACGCGATCTTCACCGCGCTCGCCCAGCACCTCAGTATGCCCGATATCGTCGTCGTCGTGCCGGATTTGCTGCCGAAGGATGACCCCACCAAGAACGAGATTTACACGCGCCTGGCGGCGGCGATCGGCGTGCCGGTGGACGATGTGCGGACCCCGGTCGAGCACGAACTGGCGACCGCCGCCGAGAAGAAGCGCGACCCCCAGTCGAAGATCAAGGTGCCGATCAACCTGCTGGGGAAAGAGCTGGCGCCCGACAAGGTCGCGGCGGCCCGCGCGCTGGCGCCGCAGGTGGAGGGCGTCGCGGTCGTCAATCCCATCGCGTACCTGGCCGAAGTCTACGGCACGTTCGACCCCTATGTGCCGCTGATCGTCAAGCAGGGTGTCTCGAAAGAAGTTGCGCTCGGCATCGAGGCCAACCGGCTCTACCTTCCCGGCGTGCAGATTGACGATACCGCGTTGAAGCGGCGCTACCTCGTCGGCGAGGAACTCGGGCATGTGATGGGCTATACCGGCCCGATCAGCCAGGAGCAGTACAACGCGGCGATTCAGCGCGACGAGCGCGGCCAGCCGATCCTCGACGAGGAGGGCGATCCGATTCCGATTTACCTGCCGCAAGACTATGTGGGCCAGGGCGGGGTTGAAGCCGGACTCGAAGAAATGTTGCGCGGGCAGCGTGGGCATTACGTCGCCAAGATTGATGCCGTGGGCAAAATCGTCGGCGAATATGACCAGTATCGCAAGAACGCCGTGGACGGCCAGAATGTCATTCTGACGATTCCGCTCGACTACCAGATCCAGGTGCGCGACATCCTCAAAGACGGTATCGCCCGTGTGCGACCCTACCTGGAAGATCAGAATAAGCAGGCCATCGCCGAGGCGCACCCCGAACGGGTCAGGCCGATTCCGCCGCCGGCCGGCGCCGCCGTCGCCATCAATCCGCAGAACGGCGAGGTGCTGGCGCTGGTCAGCCTCCCGAGCTACGACCCGCGCTACTTCGCGGATGGAATCAGCCAGCAGCAATTCGATATCTATAGCGAGAAGAACATCCCGGATAAGGATAAAACATACCCGCTCCTGGACCGCTGTGTCGGCAGCGCCTTCCCGCCCGGCTCGACCTTGAAGACCTTCATGGCGTCGGCCGCCCTGCAAGAAGGTGTCGTCACGCCCGACAGCAAGACGAAGTGCCTGGGCTGGATCGAGGTGCCGACGATCTATAACGAATACGCCCGTACGAATTACTATTGCTGGACGCGTGACGCCCAGCATCAAGACCTGACCGTGCGTGAGGCGCTGGCGACCTCCTGCGACGTCTTCTTCTACAATGTCGGCGGCCCGAAGCAAAAAGACGCCAACAATATTGACACGCACTACTATTTGCCGAGCGGCGGCGATCCGCAGTGGTTTACCGGCCTCGGCATCGATCGGATCAATACCTACCTGCAAGCGTTCGGCTTCGGCGCGCGCACCAATATCGAATTGCCCGCTGATAATAAAGGGCTGGTGCCGGGTATCGCCTGGAAAGCGCAAAACTACGAGGGCAACGACCAGTTCTGGTCCCTCGGTGATACGCTCAATACCTCCATCGGCCAGGGCTACGACCTCGCCACGCCATTGCAACTCTGCCTGGCGACATCGTCCATCGCCAATCGTGGCACGCTCTATAAGCCGACTCTCGTTCATCAGCTGGTGGACGACCAGGGCAATGTCCTGCGCCAGCCGACGGCGACCGTCGTCCGCAAACTGCCGATTGACCCCGCGCACCTTGACGTGGTGCGCGACGGGATGCAGATGAACATCACCTGGCACCGTGATAATCTGGTCAAGGGGCTGGTCGCGCCGGAGTTCGACCCACAAGGGAATCCGGTCCCCGGCACCGAGCAATTCCGGCTGCCTCAGGGTGTTACGGCCGGCGTCAAGACCGGTACGGCGGAGTACGGCACAGAGGTAGACGATCGGGGGCTGCTGCTTCGCGCGCACGCCTGGTGCGCCGCGTTCGCGCCGTTCGACAACCCCGAAATCTGCGTGGTCGCCTTCGTCCAGGGCGGCTCGGCCAGCTCGACCATCGCCGCGCCGATCGCCAGCGGCATGATCAGCGCCTGGTTCGACCGCAAGGCCAGCGGGAAGGCGTGACGCCGATCGAAAGTCGAAGGTCGAAGGTCGCAAAGTCGCTCATCGTAGGCACTGCGCTTGCAGAATTAGCCTTGCCTTGTCACGAGAGACGTTCGACCTTCGACTTTTGACCTGTGACCCGGAGCGACGCCCATGTCCCACTACACCACGGCCTACCTGATTCTGACCGGCACCGGGGCGACGGAAGCTGTCGCGCCCGGCCTGATCGCGGGGCTGGCGGCGCGCTTTCCCCGCGTCATCACCATTCCGACGCCGAATGCCGCGCGCACGGTCAGCCTGGCGGCGTTGAGCCGGCTGCCCGGCCACCAGCTGGTCGAGAGTTATTTCGACAAGGCAATCTTGCCCCGGCCCGCCGAAGGTCTGGTGCTCGTCGCTCCGTGTAGTTTCGATTCGCTGAACAAGCTTGCGAGTGGCATCGCCGACAACCTGGCGCTGTCGGTGACCGCCGAAGCGATCGGGCGCGGCACGCCGGTGCTGGTTGGCATCGCCTGCAACACGCCGCTCTGGGCGCACCCGCGCGCTCAGGAATCCGTCGCAACGCTACGCCGCTGGGACTGCACGGTCCTGGACCCCGTGCTGGTGGAGGGTAACCGCCGCCTAGCGCCGGTTGAAGCGATTCTGGCGGCGGTGGATGCGGCGAGTAGCAAGTAGGGTGGGGTTCCGGTTGGCGCCCTGTCTGGCTCTGGTCGCGTTGCCGCTGTGGGGCGCCCCGGCGGTTGAAACCGCAGGCTGAAGGCTGCGGCCACGGAGTCCGCCTGCGCAGACTGGATTCAGGACAACACTGGGGCTAGCTGATAGCCATATAGGTTGGTCAGCCGCAGTCCCGCAGGAACTTCGTGGCCGCAGGCCCTTAGCGCCGACTTTAGTCGGCGGCTGCCATCACCGGCACTGCGCCAACTATTAGGCACAGTGCCGGTGTCGAGGAACTCTCTACTCGCTACTTACCTGTGGCGGCGCCCGGCGCGGCCAACGGTGGATGCCGTCAGCTGGCGCGTTGGCTGGGGCGGCGGTGGCGCGGGGCGCGAAAGAGGGATCGCCTCGCCGTTGCGCGTGCGACCGTAATTGCGGCGCACCGGGATATTCGCCACCACTTCGTCGTTATGACCGCGGCGCTCAACCGCGACCTCAACGCCTTCTGGCTCGATCTCCAGGTGCCGTGAGATTACTTCCATGATCTCGGCTTTGATCGCCTCCATCGTGCCCGGCGGCATCGGGATGTGGTCCTGCACGAGCACGACCTGGAGCCGCTGCTTGGCAAGCTGCGCGCTGCTCGGTCCCTTGGTGAACAGACTCCGGAAGAAGCTCATCGCTATCGTCTCCTTCCGCTAACTCGCCACGCGCTGGCGTGGGCGGAAGGCGTTCAACATTCGGGTCAGGAAACTATCGTTCGCCGCTGGCAGGACGAGCGGCACCTCCTCACCTTGCAGCCGCTTGGCGATCTCGCGATACGCCTTGCCCGCCCGGCTCGTCTCGGAGAGCGCCGCCGGTTCACCCCGGTTCGACGCCGCGACGATCGCGCTGTCTTCCGGCACGATGCCGATCAGGTCAATCGCCAGAATGTCCTGCACGTCGGCCATCGTCATCATCTCGCCGCGCTGCACCAGGGACGGGTTGAGCCGGTTGAGAATCAAGCGTGGAGGCGGAATCTCCGCCGCCTCGACCAACCCGATGATCCGGTCGGCGTCGCGCACCGCCGAAACCTCCGGCGTTGTCACGACCAGCACTTCGTCCGCGCCGGCGATGGCGTTACGGAAACCTTGCTCGATACCAGCGGGCGAGTCAATCAGGACGAAGTCGAACTGCTGGGCCAGTTTGCGGCACAGGTCGGCCATCTGCTCCGGCGAGACCGCGTCTTTGTCGCGCGTCTGCGCCGCCGGGATCAGGCAGAGGTTCTGAAAGTGCTTGTCGCGAATGAGCGCCTGCTTCAGGCGGCAGGTGCCCTCCACGATGTCTACCAGGTCGTAGACGATCCGGTTCTCCAGACCCAGCACGATGTCGAGATTCCGCAAGCCAATGTCCGCGTCCACCAGGCAGACATTCTTGCCGTTCATCGCGAGGGCCATGCCGAGGTTGGCGGTCGTCGTCGTCTTGCCGACGCCCCCCTTCCCCGAAGTCACGGTGATGCAACGTCCCATGTTGTCCTCTCCTACCAGGGTTCCACGACTACCTGGCCATTTTCCAGGCGAGCGCGTTCGGGTCCGGTATCGGTCTTGCGCCGCTTCTTCTCTGATGGCGGCAAGGCATAGTGACTGCCGATTCGCAACTGGGTCGGTTGCAAGGTGAGCGCACAGATAATCGCCGCATCGTCGCCAAGCGCGCCCGCGTGAACCATCCCGCGCACAGCGCCCCAGACGATGATGTCGCCCGACGCCGCGACTTCGGCGCCCGCATTAATGTCGCCGACAATGACCAGATGACCGTGGTGGCGCACCTGCGCGCCCGAGCGGAGCGTCCGCCGGAGGTAGAGCGCTTCGCCGGCCTCCGGCGCCGGGCCGGCCGCCAGCGTTGAACTCGCGGAAGCCGGCGCCCGTTCGGGGGGCACAATCTGAAGGGGGTGATAGCCCTGCTTGCGGATAATCGCGCGGCCCAGCGAACTCGACGCGGTAAACCCGCGCACCTCGATCTGTCGCTCGGCCAGGGCAGTGCGGTAGAAGACGACTTCGTCTTCGGTAATGTCGCGTTCACCGAGATCAATAATGATGTCCGCGCCCTGGAAGAAGGCTTCGGCGCCTTCAAGGTGGGCGAGCAGCGCCGCAGCTACCGCGCGCGGCGGGACCGCCTGGGCATCCTCCGGCACACTGAGCAGCAAGCCATCGCGCGTGCCGCGCGCCCGGATCTGCCCGGCGAGGCCAGCCGGCGGATCGTGGGCATACACGGGGGCATGTTGCGCCATCGCTTCTCTCCTCTCCGGCCATGACCATTGGGCCGGCTTGTAGCGACGGCGCTGGCCGCCGTCACTACCCTGTCGCCTCACCACTGCCGCCAGTCATGCAGCCGGACGAGCGCGCGTTCTCGTCCGGGCAAAGGTGTACGTACACAGTGTATCGCACGCACGAACGTTGGTCAAGCAGCTGATCCAGCCTCAATGCTCGCTGACCAGCTCAAGTCCGTTGATCAAGATGTAGGGCGGCGTACCGACTGTGTCGCCATCCGCCAGGTTCCGCAACGTCAACGAATTCGCGCCGGCCTGGAGCAGGCCCGCCGGCACAACGATTTGCATCTGCCCCCAGTAACGGTCATCGCCACCCAGGCCGTGATCGCTGGCCGGTGTATTCGGGAAGGTGTTCGCGCCAGAGAAGACGGTGACATCGTTGATGACAACCGCCAGCGGGCAGTTGGCCTGCCATTCGTCGTCAAGCCCGGTCAAGACCAGCGTCACCTGCCCGGTGGGCGCCGTCGCGAGGGTGAAGGTGAGCGTACCGGTGCTGTAGCCACTATTGACGCCATACAGCGCGACTTCCGGCCGCCCATAGAGTCGCCCGGCGAGACGTTGGTAGGAGCCATTCAGCTGGTCGGGTGTGAAGTCGTCGAGCACCACGCCCACGCCGCCGCCAGCGGCGGTGGGCGGCGCTTCGGTTGGAGGAGTCGTGGGAGCCGCTGTCGGAACCGCTGTAGGCACAGCCGTTGGGGGCACACTTGTCGCGGTGGCGGCGGGGCGAGTCGCGGTTGGTGGCGCCGTTGTCGGTGTTAGTGGTACGGATGTCGCGGCAGCGGGGACCGTTGTCGCCGTCGGCAGCGGCTCCTCTGTGGCAGTTGGCAGCACGGCGGCGAGCACAGGTACGGTGGTGAGCGTCTCGGTCGCGCCCGGCAACGCCAGCGCCGCCTCCGTCGCTCGCGCCTGTTCCAGCGCCTGCATATGATTAGCGAGCGCGAGGCCAGTCGCGCCGGACGCCGCCAGTAGCAGCACGACCGCGCCCGCCGCCAGCGCCTGGGCCGGGCGCGGCCTCGGCAGGCGCCAGACTCGGCGCGTGGGTTGCACGGCGCCGTTCGGCTGCTGCGGCCGAATACTGGTCTGCCGTACCGCCTGTTCGAGCGCGCCATTCCACATCGCCGGCCGAGCGGGCGCCGCCACATGCCCAATCGCCGCCGCCAGTGGCGCGCGCAGCGCCGCCGCGTCCGGGTAGCGCGCGGCCGGATCAACCGCCAGCGCCTGCCTGAGTATCTTCGCCATAACGTGTGAGAGGCCAGCTAGGGCGGGTGGGCCATCTACGGCGACGGGCTGGCCGGTCAAAAGTTCGTAGAGGATCGCCCCAACCGCGTAGACATCGGCCGCTGGCGTCGCCGCGCCGCCCTGTCGCCGCTCAGGCGCGCGGTAAGACTGGCGACTGGCGGCGATCTCGCCGTCTGGGAGCGCGGCCTGATCCATCCCGAAGTCAGTCAACCTGACCGCGCCATCATCCGCGCGCACGAGCAGATTGTGGGGATGGAGGTCGCCATGCGCGAACCCGCGCGCGTGCGCCGCGCTCAACGCGTCGAGCGCCTGGACGATCAGCGCGACGGCCTGGCGTGGTGGCAACGGCCCGCGCTGGCGCAACAGCGCCGCCAGATCGGCGCCGGCCACATACTCCAGGGTCAGAAACGCGCCTTCGGGATGCGGTCCATAGTCATACGCAGCTACGATTCCCGGTTGACCGAGACTGCTCGCCAGCCGCGCGGCGTGATAGAGGCACGCGACCAGCTCGTCGTCGCCTCCATATTCCGGGCGCAGCAGTTTGACCGCGACGATGAGATCGAGCACCTGATCGCGTGCCCGGAAGACACGGGCGCGCGGGCCTTCACCGACCTGGGCCAGTACTTCATACTGGGCCAGCAAATCGCCGTCCCCTGCGGCAGCCGCCTGGACAACGTGAACATCCGTTGGTTCCGTGGGCAAGTTGGTCATGCGTCCTCCATTGCCGGCCAGTCCACCGCAAACGCGCCGCACTGACGCGGGCATATGGCAGATCACCTGACTGAACGATCCTCCCCAGATCGTGGCGGCCCCCTCTGCCTTTCGCGCCATAATACCATGTACGTACACCCTTGCCTAGCCCCCATGACGACAAGTAGTCCGTAAGGTGAACAACAGCGGGCGTAATCGGGCAGGCGGACAGGTGGGCAGTGGATTCTGGTCGGCGCTGTGTCAGTGGAGTGGCGCGGTGCTGCTGAGGGGTTGCGCCGAATGCATCCGGCGCGAAGGGCAGCGGCCACGAAGTCCCGTGCGCGGGGACTGGGTTCAGTACAATGCCGGGGTTGGTGGTCAGTTCATCGGTTGACCAGCTCCAGTCCGCGCAGGCGGACTTCGTGGCGGCGCAGCTGCCCCTAGCCCCGGATTAAAATCCGGGGTAGCCCTCATCGGCACTGCGCCAGTAGTCAGGCACGGTGCTGAGGAGAACCCACTGCCCGTCTGCCCGACTCACACTGGCATACACTCTGCATTGCAGGCAGCGGAAGCCAGGTGGAGCAACAAGGAGCACCGGGATGAGCACGCCAGCGGACGATGCCACGACCGGCGAAGAAATTTACCGGCATCCGCATGATTACGATCTGGAACTGGCCGCCCAGCGCGTGGGCGATGTGGACTTTTGGACTGCGGTACTGCGTCGCGAGCAGCCACGCCGGGTGCTCGAACTAGGCTGCGGCACGGGCCGGCTGACGGTCGCCCTGGCAGAACTTGGCTGTGCTCAGGGATTTCGCGTGCTGGGCCTCGACCGCGAACCTCGTATGCTCGTGCGGGCGCTGGACCGCTGGCGAGCGGCGCCAACAGGCGTCCGTGAAGCGCTTCAGTTCGTCGTGGGCGATCTGCGGCAATTACCGCTGCGTGGATGGTTCGATGTCGTGCTGCTGCCGTATGGCACGGCGCATCACCTGGCGGCGCTGGACGATCAACTCGCTACCTGGCACGCTATCCGGCGCTTAATCGCACCGCAGGGTCTCTTCGCGGTGGACGTCTGCGCGCCCGATCTGGCTCTGCTGGCGCGGGCGCGGGAGCGCACCGACCGCGCTGAAGATCTGGTGGCGCGTGGGGACGACGGGCGCGAGCTGCGGCGCAATGTGGCGGTGACTTACGACGCCGCAACCCAGCAAGCCTTGTTCGATTATGCCTATGTAGTGCAGCAACCCGATGGCGCGAGACACGCATACCAGTCGCCCTTTGCGATGCACGTCTACTACCCACGCGAATTGCTGCTGCTCTTCCGGGCCACCGGATTTCGCGTCGAGCAGGTCGTCGGCTCGTATGCCGGCGAGCCGTTCGGCGCGACATCACCGCTGCTGATCGTCCTCGCCCGCCCAGCCACCAATCCACTCACGGCCGATTGAGTGGCCAGGCCGCCAAAGCCGCAGCCCTTCCAGTCAGTAGCATGACCACAACCTGATCGCCTACACTCCACATATTGGCGCTGCCGATGCCGCTTCCGCCACACCCGCTGACCCCCGTTCGGCCAGGTTGGCAACTCGCGGGTGTAGGCGGCGCTTCCAGCTATCGCACTGTCGCGAGAGGCGCTATGCCGCGAAGTTGTCCCTGCCCCGCCTGCCAAGCGCCGCGCGGGCTCCCGGTAGCCCGCGCGATACTCGCTTGCTGGCTCTGCGTGTTGCTGTTCGGCGCGGTCGCTAGAGATGCGGCAGCCACACCCAGCGTAACACCGGGCCGGCTGGAGGTGGTGGGCAATCAGTTGCACGATGGCGCAGGGCAGCCGGTGCGTCTCCTCGGTGTCAACCGGGCCGGCACTGAGTATGCCTGCGCGCAGGGCTGGGGCATCTTCGATGGCCCACACGACGCCGACTCGGTCGCCGCCATGCGCGCCTGGGGCATCAATGCCGTCCGGGTGCCGCTCAACGAGCATTGCTGGCTGGGACTTGACGATGTGCCCGCGAAATATGGCGGCGCGAACTACCAGGCGGCGATTCGTGCGTGGGTAGACACGCTGCGCGCCGCCGGCCTCTATGTCATCCTCGATCTGCACTGGGCCGGGCCGGCCGGGCAGCGGGCCGATCGGCTGCGGCCAATGCCCGACCGCGACTACGCGCCGGCCTTCTGGCGCGAGGTGGCGACCGCCTATGCCGGCGACGGGGCGGTGCTGTTCGACCTCTACAACGAACCCTACCCCGACACCAACCACGACACGCCCGAAGCCTGGCGCTGCTGGCGCGACGGCGGCGCCTGTACTGGCCTGGACTACCAGGCCGCCGGGATGCAGGAACTGGTGGACATCGTGCGCGGCACGGGCGCCACGAACGTCATTCTGCTTGGCGGAGTGCAGTACGCCAACTCGCTCTCGCAATACGGCGCCTACGCGCCACACGACCTGACCGGCAACCTGGCCGCGTCCTGGCACACCTACAACTTCGCGAAGTTGCCGAACGCGGCGGCCTGGGACGCGAAGGTCGGCATCCCGACGGCCAACGTGCCGCTCGTCGCCGGCGAGCTGGGTGAGGACGACTGCGGCACCGGCTTTCTGGAGCAGGTGTTGCCGTGGCTCGATGCGCGCGGGGCCAGTTACCTGGGCTGGGCCTGGAACACCTGGGGGCGCTGCGATGGTCCCGTGCTGATCACCGATTACGATGGCACGCCCTCG
>DASUBC010000766.1:0-7458 GCA_035763465.1 Thermomicrobiales bacterium | reverse complement strand
GACGGTGCGGGCGACCTCGCCCAGTTCGTCGTGACCGTAGACCGGCACGCGCACGTCGTAGTCGCCCGCGCTAATGGCCTGGGCGGCGGTGTCGAGGGCGCGCAGGGGGCGGGTCAGTTGGCGGGCGGTCAGAAAGCCCAGCCCCGCCGCCGCCGCCAGCACCACCAAGCCCAACAGCAGGTTGCGGCTGGTCTGCGCGCTCACCGGCCCCGTGAACGCCGCCGCTGGACTCGTCACCACCACCCGCCACGGCACATCGCTCATCGGCACAAGCGCGGCGTAGTAGAGCGTACCGTTGAGCGTATAGGTGAAGGAGTCAACCTGCTTGTTCTGGTTGAACGCGTCCGCGAAGCCAACCGCGTTGATGTAGTCCACCTGCTGCACCATGTCGCCGAAACGGTGCAGCGTCTTAATCTGGGTCAATTGCTGCAAGGGGATTGGCACCAGGGTGTGATACTGGTAGTGGCTGTTGTCGTTGCCGTGATTCAGGACGATGCCCAGCTGGTCGAGGAGCATCGCGGCCTGATTCTCATTGCTGCCGTGCTCGACCACCTGCTGGAAGGCCGCCGTGTTCGTGTGAATCAGGATGACGCCGACGATCTGCTGCCGCTCGTCGCGCACCGGCACGGCGTAGAAGACGGAGGGATGCCCGGTGACCGGCGAGACGGACACGCCCGAGACGACGTTATTTCCGGCCAGCGCCTGCTGGAAATAGACTGCGCCATTCGTCCCGGCGTCACCGTTACCGGAGACTGACGGGGCGGTTTTGAGCAGCAGGTAGTTGCCCTCGGTATCGGCCAGACCCACCGCTTCAAAGGCCGGGTCTTGCGCGAGCAGGGCGCGCAATTGCGTGTCGGCCAGGTCTTGATAGGATGACCGATCGGCGGACGCCGCCGCCGCGTAGCGCACGATCGCGTTATTTTCCGCCGTATTGACGGCGAGCGCCTGATTACGCTTGATCACGCCTTCGACCTGGGTCTTCAACCCCTGCGTCTGCGCGAAGAGCGCCTGCTGCTGGGTCGCGGTGAGCGAGGTCCGCATGGTGCGCTGGGCGAGGACGCTGATAATGAGTACCGGCACCACCGCCAGGAGCAGCATGACCGCGATCAGTTTCGTATTGATGCGCCAGTCCCGAATGGGTCGCAGGCGCCATCGCCGCTGCTGCCGCTGCTGTAATGGGCCAGTCCCGGCGGGGCGCCCACCGGCAGCCCCGCGCGCAAGATCGGCGTCAGCCTGTTGATTCTGCATCGTCGCGCTCTCCACACGTACATGCCGCTCGCGGCATCCGGCAGCCAGCCGCCCACCAGCCCTACCGCGCCATGCGGCACCCTGGCCGGCGAGGCATGGGTCAGTTCACACCTACTCCACTTCCAGCGCCAGCTGGGACAAGGGCCGCCTCGGCCGTGTTGTGGCCGTTGTCGGACCCGTTGGGCTGACCAGCTGGCTGGTCAGCCTCCAGGCGGAAGGTCGCGACCGAGGCGCGCAGGTCGTCGGCGAGGGTTGCCAGCATGGCGGCCGAGGACGCCGCCTGTTCCGTTTCAGCCGCGTTGTGCTGCGTCACGGACGACAGTTCACCCATCGCCCGGGCGATGCCCGCCGAGGCGTACGCCTGCTGTTCCGCCGCCTGGCTAATTGCTGCGCTGAGCTCGGTGAGCCGGCTGACGATCTGGTCAATTGCTTGCAGGCTCTGGCCGGCGTCGTCCGCCAGGCGCGAGCCGGCAACCACTTCGCGTGTGCCTTCCTCCATGGCGATCACAGCCTGCGCCGTTTCGCTCTGAATGGCGCCGACCAGATCGGCAATCTGGCTGGTGGCCGTGCCGGTGCGCTCGGCCAGGCGGCGTACTTCCTCGGCGACGACGGCGAAGCCCTTACCGTGCTCCCCGGCCATCGCCGCCTGAATCGCCGCGTTGAGCGCCAGGCGGTTCGTGCGCTTGGCGATTTCTTCGATGAGTTGCACAGCCTGGCCGATCTCTTGCGACGACTCGCCCAGGCGCTTGATCTTCTTCGACGTTTCCTGCACCTGGCCGCGAATGCGGCTCATGCCAGCGACGGTCGAGCTGACGGCTTGCGCGCCGGCGTCGGCCGCCGTCCGGGCATCGCGCGCGACCTGGGCCGAGATCGTGGCGTTCTCCGCGACCTGCTGAATAGATTCCGCCATCGCTTCGACCGCGCCGGAGGTGTCGGCGATTCGCGCCGCCTGTTGTTCCGCCGAGCGGTGCAGGTTATCGGTCGTGGCGAGAATCTGGTCAGTCGAGGCGGCGACCTGATGGGTCGCCTGGTTGACGCGGCCGATGATCTGCCGCAGTTCGCCGATCATATAGTTGAACGAGTCGGCGACGGCGCCGAGGGCGTCGGCGGTCACGTCGGCTTCCACGGTCAGGTCACCTTCGGCCACGGTGGAGACTTCGTCGAGGAGTTGCACGATCTGGCGCTGTAACGACTGCGCCTGTGCGGCCTGCTCGCGCGCCGTGGTGGTGAGCCGCTCGACCATCACGTTGACGGTCCTGGCTACGTCACCCAGTTCATTCTGGGCCTGCACTGGCACGCGGACGTCGTAGTCGCCGGCGCCGATCCGCCGGGCGGCGGTGTCGAGCGCGCCGAGTGGCTGGATAAGCAACCGCGAGAGGAGCACGAGGAGGAGCGCCAGGCCGCCCAGGAGCACGACCAGCGAGACGGCGATAATCGTGCCGGTGACGCGCTGCTGCACCTGATTCAATTGCGCGAGCGGCACGCCCGTGAAGTAGAGGCCAACGGGCTTGCCGCTGGTATCACGAATGGCGGTGTACGCGCCGAAATAGTCCGTGCCCTGGACCGTGTTCACACCGAGGTAGTTGTCACCGCGCTTGGCCGCGTCGGCGGCTGGCCCGGTCAGCGCCGCGCCGGTGGCGCGTTTGTTGTCCGCGCCTTGCAGCGTCGTCGCAATCGCGACCAGTTTACCGTCAACCAGCTGGTACATTACCGCTTCAGTCGCGGTATTGTCTTTGACCGCGTCTACAATAGAGAAGTTGTTATTGGCGATCCAGCCGCCAAATTGTAATTGCCCATCAATGACGGTGGCCGACCCTTTTTGATCGAGCAGGTACTTGAAGAAGTTTGCCGCGCCGGTGACATTGGTTTGCGCCTGCGCGTTCGTCGCGGCGCCAACCTGCCGCACCGTGACCGCGTTGATAATGAGTGTCAATACAATCAACAGCAGGCCGGCCAGCGCAAGAATCTGGACGGCCAGACCAGGCCGCCGCCAGGCGCGCCGGGGCTGGCTGGTAGTGGCTTCCGAATTGTGCATGGCGCCTCCCTGCTGTCTGTTAGGTCTTCTGCCGGCACGCGCACGGCGTGAATGCATATCCACGAAATTACGAACGTGCGCGGCTAGCCCGGCACATGCAGCCGTTCGGCTACCAGCGTGTGCAACAGGCTGGTCAGGTTCAGCACGCCCAGCAGCCCAGCGGCGTCACCTGACGCCACGCGATACAGTCCTGTCAGGTAGTGGAAGACAGGATCGCGTGTTTCGCCGGTCGCTTGCTCGGGGAGTGGCAGAATCTCCGCCGGCGTCAGCGTGCGAATCGTGCTGACGGTGTCTACGGCCAGCGCCAGCGTCAGGTCGTCATCCAGCGTGCAGATTAGCGCCTCTGTGCCGGCGCCTGGCATGGCGGTCAGGCCGAGGAAGAGGGCCAGGTCAACCACCGCAACGATCGCGCCGCGCAGGTTCATCACACCGCGCAGCCACCGTAGGGTCGCGGGGACTGGCGTGATCGCGCCGACCTCTTCGACTTCCCGCACCGCGCTGGTCGGCACGAGATAGGACATCCCGGCCATCATGCAGGTGAGATAGAGCCGTGGCGCCTCGCCAGCGGCGACGTCCGGCGGTGCGACCACAGGCTGATCACGACGCGGGCCAGCCTCAACGACCATGCTTCCCTCCGTAGTCGGGAGTAGAGACTAGAGAGTAGGGGGTGGTTACGTCTCGACAGGAGGCTACGGCCTCTCCCCAAGCAACTCTCTACTCCCTACTCTCGACTCGCTAGACGTGCTGCCGGACGGCGGCGAGCAGGGTTTGCGACGCGAACGGCTTGGTGATGTACGCCGTCGCGCCCTGCCGCATACCCCAGAACTTGTCGGCTTCCTGATCTTTGGACGTCACCAGAATGACCGGTAGCTTGCCATAGCGCGCGTCATTACGAATCTGGCGGCAGAGTTGAAACCCGTTCTTTCCTGGCATGATCACATCGAGCAGAACCAGGTCGGGGCTGTCGCTGGCGAGACGGCGCAGCGCTTCTTCCCCATCTCTGGCGGTAATCACTTCATACCCTTCGGCGCGCAGCGGGTTCGAAATCAACATGGTGTCGGTCGCGCTGTCATCTACAACCAGAATCTTGCTTTTCGCCACAATCGTGCTCCTCTCTGTGGTCGCTAGGCCGTGGCGAAGTCCGCCAGGCCACTCCGTACTTCGCGCAATAATGTTTCACAACCTTCGCGGGCGAAGCCCGCCGACGTCGCATCGTAAAACGCGGCCAGCATGTGTCCCATCAACCGTTCCATCAGCACCAGCATCGCCGCGCTCGCCGCCTGAAAGTATTCCAGCGCCGCCTGGCTGCGCTTCGGAAAGGCGGTGAAGGCTTTCGCCACGGCCACGGCGTCGAGGCCAGCCTTGCCCAGGCGCAGGTCAACGCCAAGCGCGCCGGCAACGCGCGCCCGCGCCAGTTCATTGGCGACGACCGCCTGGGCCTCCGCCGCGCTCGCGTTCTCGCCGCGGTGCAAGGCAGCGACAAAACTGGCGATCTCATTGGTCAGCTCACCAAAAGCGCGCAGCAGGTCGGCGTGAGGATCACGCCGGTCTTTGAGGCGGCCAAAAGCGCGCTCGAACCGCGACAGAAACCAGACCAGATCGGTCTCCAGCAATTCATCACGTTCGGGGCTGGCGCCGGGCGCCGGGACCGGCGCTGGCTGCACCAGCGTGGCGCGCGCTGGCTCCGGCAAGACCAGCGGCTGGGGGGCGCCTTGCGTCGCGAACAGGGTCAGCTGCGGCGTTGCTTCAGTGAGCACGGTATTTACGTCAGCCAGTGAGGGCTTGAGGCGCCGGTCGCCGCCGCTATAGACGCCGAGGAACTTCCCCTCGTACATGATGATCCGCACCCACAGCGGCAGGCCCGGCGCGCCGGTTGCGCTGATTTGCACGACACCGGAATGGCGCACCCCAGCCAGATCGCGCAGCAGCAGGGCCACTTCGCCGCCGTCGGCGCCCATCGGCTGCGTCAGTTGTGGGGGATGGAATGTCGAGAGCAGCGCGAGGGTCACGCCATCGTTCAGGGTATGCATGGCGCACTGGGCTTCGCCCGCACCTTCGGTCGCCACCAGACGGGACAGTGCGGCGCCGGCGTACACTACGCCGGCACGCGCGCCGACTGGCCGCCCGGCCTGGAACAGCACGACACCCTCGGTCACATTGCCGCGCCCACCCCGGCGCAACGTCAGATAGCCGGTGAAATGACGGCCCCCGAGTTCCACGACACGCTGCCGTACTTCGGCGAGCGGCCAGAAGACTGGCGTCACGCCCGGTGATTCCGGGAAGCGCAGCTCAGCCGTGGCGTCAGCGGCGCCCGCTTCCGCACCCTGCCCTACGCCCGCGTTTGCGCCGGCTGCTCCCCGGCGGATCATCATACTCATCCCCTTATCCCATCCGGCTCATCGTGGCCGGCACGGTATGGGCAGCTTCCTTGTCGCGCTCGGCATCGAGCGCCACATACTTGCGAACAACGCGGAGCAAGTCGCGCGGCTCGAACGGCTTGGTGATGTACTCGGTCGCGCCGACCAGCTTGCCCCGCACCTTGTCGAAGACGCCGTCTTTCCCCGACAGCATCACGACCGGGATATGCTTGTAGGCCGGGTTGCGCCGGATAATCTGGCAGATTTGATAGCCATTCACTTTGGGCAACATGATGTCGAGCAGGATCAACTGGGGCGGTGTATTGGCGATGGCAGCCAGCGCGATGACACCACTGGACGCGCTGACGACCTGGACGCCCTGCCGTTTGAGCGTAATTTCGACGATCTTGCGGATCGTGGGACTGTCGTCAACCACGAGCACGATCGGCTCTGCCACTCGCCCCTCCTTGCCCCGTTACCTGTGATCCGGCCGTGCTGCCACCCCCGCGCCGGCTTCTTCGCTATCGCTCGCCCTGGTCGTGCCGGTTGCCAAACTCGCCAGGCATCCTGGTGTCCCGCCAGGAAAATCAGCCCAGGCAAAAGGTCGGAACACCCGTGTTGGTGTCTCTTCCATTCTGCGAATTGCCAGATTAAGAATCAATCGAGAATTGCTCCCGATGCCGATCCAGACGTTTGTCTGAGCGGTCCAGGCGGTTAGTCCTAGATCGTCCAGCCAGTTGCCGGAGGCGATCCCCCGTTCGCACTGGCACAACCGCACCGGGATCCGCCTGGCTTGCTACAATGCCTGTAATAGCAGGGATTTTGACGTGGGCAGGACGGCGATGACTGAACTAATTCGGAGCACGGCAAACCCCATTGTGAAGCGGGTACGGCTGCTGGCCGAGCGTAAGCACCGGCGGCGCGAGGGCGCATTTTATGTCGAGGGCTTGCAGCCGGTCTGGCTGGCAGTCGAGGCGGGGGCGACGATCGAGACGTTCGTCGTCGCGCCGGAGCTGCTGGTCAGCGAACCGGCGCGGGAACTGGTTGCTGCCCAGGAAGCGCGCGGCGCGCCGGTCGCGCGCGTCACCCGTGAGCTATTCACAGCCCTCTCCGGGCGTGACGGCCCATCCGGACTAGGCGCGATCGTGCGCGCGCAGACCACGCGCCTGGCCGACCTCGCGGTGCGCCCCGACGCGCCGCTGATCGCGCTGCACGAGATTGGCAATCCCGGCAACCTCGGCACGATTATCCGCACGGCCGACGCGGCGGGCGCGGGCGGCGTCATTCTGGTGGGCAATACGACCGATCCATTCGCCCCGGCCGCCGTGAAGGCCAGCATGGGGTCGCTCTTCACCGTGCCGATCGCGCACGCCGCGACACCGGACGATTTCTTCGCCTGGGCGGACGCGCACGGCGTCACGGTCGCGACGACCTCGGTGCGCGCCGAGGAAGAGCACTGGACCGCGCGTTATCCCCAGCCGCTGACGCTGCTGCTCGGCAGCGAAGGCGCCGGCCTGCCGCCTGACGTGCTGGCGCGCGGCACGCTCCGTGTGCGGATTCCGATGACGGGGGCCGCGCACTCGCTTAACCTCGCCGTCGCGGCGGGGATTCTGCTGTACGAAGTGCGCCGGCGGTACGAAGTAGAGAGTCGAGAGTAGGGGGTAGAGAGTTGCTTATTATTGGCGCTGTGCCAGTAGATCGGCACGATGCCGATAACCAGACACTCTCTACTCTCTACTCGGAAAGCGCCATGAGCACGATGACCACACCAGAGGAATTGGCCGAACTGGTGCTCGACTTGCTGCCCGAACAGGGGGA
>DASUBC010000765.1:0-4795 GCA_035763465.1 Thermomicrobiales bacterium | reverse complement strand
GGGCCGAACGATCTCGGCGCTTCGATGGGCATGGGGCTTGGCGTGCCGCTGGAGAGCGACGATCCACGCATGGTCGAGGCGATCACGCATGTGCGCGAGACCTGCGTTCGGCACGGCGTCGCGACCGGCATCCACTGTTCGAGCGCGTCGGCAGTCAACCAGCGGATCGCTGAAGGCTTTCAATTCTGCGCGATGGCGAGCGAACTGCGCTACCTGATTGCCGGCCTGACCGCCGACCTGGCGACGCTCAACTGGCGGCCCGCCAATGCCCAATCGCTGGAGACCGCCGGCCAGGCGCAGGGCGCGACGGTGCGATACTGACGGGGTCGAAGGTCAAAGGTCGAAAGTCGAAGGTCGCTCGTGAGCAGGCAGTGGCTTGCCCTCAGCTAGAGTTCACAGACTAACCGCAGTGTTGACCAGAGAGACTTTCGACCTGCGACCTTCAGACATTTGCCCCATCTTGACCAGCGTGGAGCGCGCCTAGCCGAACAGCGCCAGCCCAAGCAGCGCGGTCGCCAGGTTGGCGGCGCAGGCGAGGAGCAGCGCGCATTGGTAGGGCAGGCGCAGCAGTGCTGCCAGAAAGGCGCTCTCGATCAGGCAGATGAGCGTCTCGACCGCCCAGAAGTGTGGCAGCGGGCCGAGCAGCAGCCAGACCGCGACCGGCTGGGTGCAGGCGTTAACCAGGATGGCGACGAGGAGCAGGCGCGCGGGCGCGGCGCGAAGCGCGGCCCAGTAGACCAGGAACTCGACCAGGATTGTCACGAGCAGCGACGCGATAAGCTGTGCCGGCCAGGGCAGCGCTGTCAGCACGGTCAGCGGCGCCGGAAGAGCAGGATGCCCCCGGCGATTCCCAGCAGCGCCACCAGCGGCAGGAGCACGAACCAGAGCACGGAGAAGGCGCGGCCGGCGGCGGGGGCGGGGTCACTGGCCGCGCTCCTGACCTGCTCGACGTGCAGCGTCGTGTCGGTGAGCGTCACGATCCGCAATGTATCGGTGATGCTGGTCCGGCGGTCGCTCTTTGGCACAGTACGAACGACCGGCGCCTGGTAGCCGGGACGGATGATCTGCGGGCTGGTGTTGAAGTACGTCGCCTGCGCCGCGCCCTGCGGTGGAATCTGGCTTTGGTCGAAGCCGGCCTTCTTCGCGGCGTAGAGCGTTGCGCTCCGCTGGGGATGAACGCAATCGCCCGCCTGCACGATCTGATAACCATAGCCGGGTGGGCCGAAGGCGGCGATCAGGACGTAATCGGGGAAGTCACCGGCGTTACTGACCTGAAAGCAGTAGTCAATGCTCTTTTCGTTCGGCAGCAGCGCATCGGCCCGCGCTTCCGGCGCGGCCGTGCCGAGCAGCAGCCAGAGCGCCGCGAGCGTAACCAGGAGCCTGCGCGATGAACGCGCGCGGGTCGTCATCGTGGCCTCTCCTCGTGGGCCAATAGCCGTCCGGCGATCCTAGCGGATCGCTCAGGGCCGGCGCAAGGAGAACCCCTTCGCCTAGAAGCAATCCGGTTTCGTTCAGGGCGGCGCCGCCGCGCTGGTTCCCCCACTCCCTGCCGCACCGCCATCGTCCTCCTTATCAATACGCTATTGGGACTGTGACCCGTTCCTCCACTCGTCACTCGTTACGCATCACTCATTGTGCAAATGCCCAAGAGCCGCGCATGTATTACTCGCCGGGGTTGGGCAGTTGCCCGATGAGCCTGGCTTGTTTGCCTTCTAGCATGGAAGTATGCCGGAGAGCGCGTCCGGCGCCCGCACGGCAGAGTGATGGCACTGGTATGGCAGGAGAGCAGGCGGATGGCCGCACGCGCGATCTTTCTGGACCGGGATGGCACGCTGGTTGAGCCACGCCACTATCCCACCCGTCCCGAAGAGCTCGTCCTCTTCGCTGGCGTCGCGGACGAACTGCGCCGGCTGCAAGCGGCTGGTTTCCGACTGGTACTCGTGACGAACCAGTCGGGCCTCGCGCGCGGCTACTTCTCCGAGGCGGCGCTGGCGGCGATGCACGACCACCTCGCGCGCGAACTGGCGCGGTCGGGTGTCCGGCTTGCCGGCATTTACTACTGCCCACATCACCCAGAGGGCAGCGTACCGGATTTCACACGCGACTGTGATTGCCGCAAGCCCGCACCCGGTCTCATCCTCCAGGCGAGCGCCGACCTGGCGCTTGACCCGGCGCGCTCCTGGCTGGTCGGCGACATCCTGGACGACATCGAGGCGGGGTGGCGAGCGGGCTGCCGCACCGTGCTGGTTGACCTCGGCACCGAGTCGTTTCCCGGCGCGGCGATGCGGACGCCGGACTATGTCGCGCGCGACACATGCCACGCGCTGCGGCTGATTCGCGCGGTCGAAGAGCTGGGACCGCCGGTTGACCTTGCGTACCGCCCGGCGGGCTGGGCGGTCGCGAGTATGGCCGCTGGAAGCATGGTGGAGCGGGAGGTATGAGCGCGACGGGGACGCTGGTGCAGCGGTTTCGCGACCTGCGCGCGCTGGTGCTGGGCGACGCAATGCTGGACAGTTATCTGTCCGGGCGCGCGAGCCGGCTCTGTAGCGAGGGACCGGCGCCGGTCGTGCAAAAGACGGCCGAGGAGCGCCTGCCCGGCGGTGCGGCCAACACGGCGGCGAATCTGCGGGCGCTCGGCGCGGACGTCTGCTTCGCCGGCGTCACCGGTGCGGACGCCGCCGGCGCGCTGCTGCGCGCGGCCTTGCACGAGCGCGGCGTCACTGACCGCTGGCTGCTGGCCGACGACACCCTGCCGACGCTGCACAAACTCCGCATCCTGGCCGGCGACCAGTATCTCGTCCGGTTCGATGAAGGTGAACGCTATCACCTCGGTGTCGAGACGCACGCGCGCCTGCTGGCGCACCTTGACGATGCCTTCGCGCGCTGCGATGTCGTCGTCATCTCCGACTACCGCTATGGCGCGGTGACGGACGCGGTGATCGCGCGGCTGCGCGATTTGCGGCGGCAGCGGCCTGGCGTGCCACTGGTGGTGGACTCGAAGGAGTTGCGCCGGTTTCGCGACGTGGGCGCGACCGTCATCGCGCCCAACCACGAGGAAGCGCGGCTGGCCGTTGACCCCACCAGCGCGCCCGCTGGACCGGCGCGCTGGCCCGAGGCCGAACGCCTGGCGCATCGGCTGCTCGCCCTGGCGGATGCGCGCTTCGTCGCGATCACGCTGGCGGAGCAGGGAGTCTGCCTGCTGGAGCGCGGCAGCGTCGCGCGCCACCTACCGGCCCACCTGGTACCTGGCGCGCACGATGTCGGCGCCGGCGACACCTTCACGGCGGCGCTGGCGCTGGCGCTGGCCGCCGGGGCTGGCTGCGAGGCGGCGGTGCAACTCGGTATTGACGCGGCGGGTATCGCGGTGACGAAGCCGCGCACGGCGACCGTCGCAGCCAGCGAACTCTTGCACTGGGCCGAACTGCGCGATGGCGCGCTGCCGCCGGGCGTGGGCGCGCTCGCGGCGCGCCTGGCCGCCGCGCGCCAGGCCGGGCGGCGGATCGTTTTCACGAATGGCGTCTTCGACATCCTGCATACCGGGCATATCGAACTGCTGCGCCAAGCGAAGGCGCTGGGCGATCTGCTCGTCGTGGGCGTCAACAGCGATGCCAGCGTGCGGCGGCTGAAGGGGCCGGGGCGGCCAATCAATCACGAGCGCGACCGCCTGGCGCTCGTCGCCGCGCTCGATGCGGTTGACCATGCGCTCCTCTTCGACGACGACACGCCGGCCGGCCTGATTCGCGCGCTGCGCCCGCACGTTCACGTCAAGGGGGGCGACTACGCCAGCGCGGCGCTACCCGAAGCCGCCGCTGTCCGCGAGGCCGGCGGCCAGGTCGTGATTCTGCCCCTGGTGGCGGGGCGGGGCACCACGCAAGTGATTGATCGGGTGCTGTCGCTGGCGGTCCGGCCGCCGCGCGAGCTGGAGGTGGCGCCGTGATTGACCCGCGCTGGCGCGCGGCGCGGCGGATACTCGCCGTGCGGCTCGACAACCTCGGCGACGTGCTGCTGATGACGCCGGCCCTGCACGCGATCAAGGAAACGCTGCCGGAAGCGACCCTGACGCTGCTGACCAGCCCGGTCGGCGCGCAGGCGGGCCGGCTCGATCCGGACGTGGACGATGTCATTGTCTGCGAAGCGCCCTGGGTGGACCCCTGGCAGCAGTTGCCCCATGACAGCGAGCGCGAACGCCGCCTCATCGCCGCGCTGCGCGCGCGGCGCTTTGACGCCGCCGTCATCTTCACCTCGTACCGGCAGAGCGCGTTGCCCGCCGCTTATCTCTGCTACCTGGCCGACATCCCGCTGCGGCTGGCGGCTTCGATTGACGGTCCCGGCTCGCTGCTGACCACGCGCCACCGCCACCCCGATCGGCCGCTGCACGAAGTCGAGCGTGCTCTCGATCTCGTCGGCGCGGTCGGCTTCGCCACGCGCCAGCGCGACCTCATCCTGCGCGTGCCGGAAGAAGCGCGCGCGGACGTGGCGGCGCGGCTCGGCACGCTCGGCCTGGACGGCTACCCGCTGGTCGCTGTTCACCCAGGATGCACTATGCCCGCGCGCACCTATCCGCCGGAGGGGTACGCCGCGATTGTCACGGAACTGGTCGAACAGCTCGGTGCGGCGGTGGTCCTGACCGGCACGGACGCCGAACAACCCCTGTTGGACACCATCTGGCTGCAACTCGGCGCTGTCGTGCGGCAGCAGACACGCGCGTTCGCGGGCGCGCTCTCGTTCGCGGAATTCTGCGCGCTGATCGCCAGCGCCGACCTGGCCGTCACGAACAATACCGGTCCGATGCACA
>DASUBC010000764.1:0-5423 GCA_035763465.1 Thermomicrobiales bacterium | reverse complement strand
CATGTCGGCTCGACCGATGACGAGGCGAATCCGGTGCGCGTGCCCTTCTGCGCCCGGCAACTCTTCGGCGACCTGCGCCGCCGCACCTCCGCCGGCCAGGCGCCGGCCGCGCAACTGATCCCGCTCGACCGCAAGCGGAGGGTTCTCCGATGACCGCTGATCTAACCCGCCCGCCTGGCGCGGCCAGCGCCTACGTCCACCTCAGCCGCGCCGAGAAATACGAGCGTCTGGGCTTCACCTTCTGCAAGCTCGGCACGGCTGGGCTGCTCTGCTGGCTGCTGACGCCGCCGGTCTTCGTCCTGGTGGTCGCGCTGGCCGCGATCGCGCTCTACGCCCGCGCGCTGACGCTGGGCCTCACGCGCAGCCGCTGCTTCCTCCGCAAACCGGCGCTGATTGTCGCCTTCTGGTCCGCTGTCGTAGTCGCCGACACCGGCTGGCTGCTCTGGTCGCACAGCCTGCTCTGAGAACGCGTGGCGCGGCCTACTGCCGCTCGGCAGCTAACCGCAGCCCGAACCCGACGAGAACGGCGCCCGTGATCGCGTCGAGCGTGCGGCGGATGCGGGGCCGGCGCAGAAAGTCGCCCGCCCGCGCTACCACGCAGGCGTAGCCGGTCAGCCAGAGCAGGGTAAGGATACAGAAGATGAGGCCAAGCGGCAGCAGCGCCACAAAGGTGGCGTGCCCTGCTGGCACAAACTGGGGCAGGAGACTCGTGAAGAACACTGCCATCTTGGGGTTGCCGAGATTGCTCAGGAAACCCTGACGCAGCGCCACGCGCGGCGCGCCGCACCGCGCGGGCCGGTCGCCCTGCTCCTGCTTCGCGCTGGTATCACGGCGGAATGCGCTCACCAGCGCCTGCGCGCCGATGAACACGAGATAGGCCGCGCCGGCGAGCCGGACGGCGGCGAAAGCCGGCTGTGACGCGATGAGCAGCGCGGTGACGCCCGCGCTCGCCGCCAGCGCCCACACAGCCTGCCCCAGCGCGACCCCGAACGCGGTGTAGACCCCGCTCCGGCGCCCGCCGCGCAGCACATTACGGATAGTCAGCGCGGTGTCCTGGCCCGGCGTCACGATGACGAGCGCGGCGATGCCCAGGAACGCCAGTACGTGATTCATCGCAACCCGCGACAGGCGTCAGAACAACCGCGACTGCTCCAGTTTGGGCTGGCGCGCGGCTTCTTCCGTTTCCAGTTGCTGCCGCATCTCGGCCAGGATACGCGGCAGCTTCATAAAGTCGGCTTCGATGGTTGCTTTCAGCGTGCCCTGGTGCAGCGCGGCGGCCGGGTGGTACATCGGCACGATGATCCGGCCGTCGGCGATCTTCGCCTGGCCGTGTATCTGCGAGATGCGCCCGCCGGGGAACCAGCGCGCCATCGAGAAGCGGCCGAGCGTGACGATCACCTTCGGGTTGACCAGCGCGATCTGCTGGTCCAGATAGGGCCGGCACGCCGCGATTTCGTCCGGCAGCGGGTCGCGGTTGCCCGGCGGCCGGTGCTTGACGACGTTGGTGATGTAGACCTGCGACCGCTCCAGCCCGATCTTCCCCAGCAGTTCGCTGAGAAACTGCCCGGCCGCGCCGATGAACGGCATCCCGCGCTGGTCCTCGTGGTAGCCGGGCGCTTCGCCGATGAACATCAGTTCCGCCGGCACCGGCCCCTCGCCCGGCACGCCGCACCGCGCGCCGCGATGCAGCTCGCAAGCGGTGCAGCTATTGACCAGTTGCCGCAGCTGCTCGATGTCGGCTCCAGCGGCCTGAGCGGGATTCGCGGACACGGCAGCCTCCTGGTAATGACGAATGACGAGTAACGAATGACGAATCTGGCCCATCCTTATGGTGTACGGACGGTCCGACGGCAGTATAGACTTCTCGTGGGGTACATTCAAGCCGCTGGCCGCTCGTCTATATTCGTCACTCGTCACTCCTCATTATTCATCACGTACCAGCCCCAGCACCTCGCCAGTCTTGTCGCGCAGTTCCGCGTCGTTGGCTGCTTCGACGTTGAGGCGCAAGAGCGGCTGCGTGTTCGAGGGCCGCAGGTTGAACCACCAGTCGGGGTACTCGACCGTCAGGCCGTCCAACTTGTCAATGGTGGCGCCGGCCGCGCGGTAATGGTCTTCGACCTTTGTGAGTACTGCCGCGATGTCCTTGACCTCGGAATTAATCTCGCCAGAACGCTTGTACGGGTCAATCGGTTGCAGCACTGCCGACACGGGCTTGTTCGCGTCGGATAGCAGTTCGAGCACGGAGAGGAAGGCGATCAGGCCCGAGTCGGCGTACCAGTTGTCACGGAAATAGAAGTGGCCGGAATGTTCGCCGCCGAAGACGGCGTCCTCGCGGCGCATCGTCGCCTTGATAAAGGAGTGGCCGACGCGCTCGCGGATTGGTCGCCCACCGGCCGCCTTGATCGTTTCCGGCACGCTGCGCGAGCAGATCAGGTTGTAGACAATCGCCGCGCCAGGGTAGCGGCGCAGGAGGCGTTGCGCGACCATGGCCGTGACCATGTCGCCGCCGACGAACGTGCCGTGCTCGTCCACGATGAACATCCGGTCGGCGTCGCCATCGAACGCGACGCCGACATCGGCGCTGGTCTCGCGCACCTTCGCCTGCAAGTCAGCGATGTTCTCCGGCTCGATCGGGTTAGCCGGATGATTGGGGAAAGAACCGTCCAGGTCGAAGTAGAGTGGCACGAGTTCACAGGGCAGCCGGTCGAACACGCGCGGCAGGATCATTCCGGCCATGCCGTTGCCGGCGTCGGCGACGACCTTCAGTGGTCGCAGGGTCTTGACATCAACGAATGACAGCGCGTGCTCGACATACGCATCGAGCACATCGCGCTGCGTAATGCTGCCCTGGCGCGTCGCGGTGGGAATCGCGTCACGCACGATCATGTCGCGAATATCGGTCAGGCCGGTAGACTCGCTGAGCGGTATGGCCTCCGCACGGCACATTTTCAGGCCGTTGTATTCGGCGGGGTTGTGCGACGCTGTCACCATCACGCCGGCCGGGTAGCCGAACTTGCCCACGGCGAAATAGAGCTCGTCCGAACTGGTGAGGCCAAGGTCTATCGCCTCCGCGCCCTGCGCCGCGATGCCCTGCAACAGCGCACCGGCGAGCGCCGGCCCCGAGAGCCGCATATCGCGTCCGACCGCGACGCGGTCCACACCCAGGAACGCGACGAACGCGCGCCCAATCTGGTAGGCGATATCTTCGTTCAGTTCACCGGGATAGATGCCGCGCACGTCATAGGCTTTGAAAATGGCCGGATCCATCGTGGTTCCTCCTCTCAGTGGCACTGAGAACCGCGCACGCCGGGCGACAACGGTGCTAGCCCGCACGAGCCACGGCGCGCGGTCGAGCGATTGGCCGGTAGTGTACACGATCGTCGCTCAACCATTACGCGCGAGAACACGCTTATGCCGTATCACTCTCCGGCCCCGCTTGGTGTCCGCAGCGGTTAATCCGTGCTCACAGCGTCGAAGGGCGCGAGCGCTGGGTCAGCCTGCGCGCGAGGGCGCAAGCCAGGATCGAGGTCGAGCGCGCGGCGCAGCGCCGTCCGCGCGGCGTCGGCGTTGCCGCACGCTGCCTGGCAGAGCGCGAGGTGGTAATACGCCTCGGCGTAGACGGGGTTGAACGCGATAGTTTGCATGAAATCGGGGATGGCTTCCGCGTACTGGCCGAGCGCCAGGCGGGCCAGCCCCCGGTTGTAGTAGGCGTAGGCGTCTTTCGGGTTGCGCGCCAGCGCCTCGCTAAGGTCGCGCGCGGCGGCGACGTCAGCGCCGCGCTTGCGGTGGCAAATGCCGCGCAGGTGCCAGAGGTCGGGGTCGTCCGGCGCAAGAGCGAGCGCAGCGGTGTAGTCGGCGATGGCGGCGTCGAAGCGGTCTGCCAGCCGGTGCGTCATCGCCCGGTCTTGCAAGAGCGCCACATCGGCCGGCGCGAGGGCCACCGCACGGTCGAGGTCGGCCAGCGCATCGTCCGCGCGGCCCAGTTTCCGTCGCAGCAGACCGCGCGTCCGGTAAACATCAGCGTCCTGGGGCGCGAGCGTGATTGCCCGGTCCAGGTCGGCCAGCGCCGTGTCGAGGCGGCCACTCGCGATGGCGGCGCGGGCGCGAGCGTGCAGCGCCTCCGCGTCACGTTCATTCTCGGCCAGCGCGGTGGTCAGCGTGGCGATCGCCTCGGCGTGTCGCCCGGCCGCCAGATGCGCGAATCCCTGCGCGCGAGCAGTGGTCCGGGTTTGCCGCGTGCGGCGGGAGAGGAAACGACTGATCATGATTTTTCTACAAGCAGCAGGGCGCGAAATCCCGCCTGTTGGAAGTGCTTATCAGCGGTAAGTGCGTCGATCAGACCTTGCTCAGTCATCACGACGAACGAGATACAATCTGTGAGTCCCCAGGTCTTATCCCGATGTGAGTCAAACAACACAAGCGCACGCTCAAGCAATGCGGTATCAACGGTAACAACATGAATATTCGGAGTATGATAGCAACCACGAATGAAGGTCGCGGCTCCGGTACGATTCGATGCGCTCAAAGCATTGCCAATTTCTAGAAGAACGGCCTCAGTTGTCCATACCGCCGTGGCCTGACGTAGAGCAGGTGCAAAAGCGATAGCCTGACGATGGTACTGGTCTCGTGCGTTGAGGAGTGCCTGCACAAAGGCCGTGTCGAGAAAGACAGACGCCAGGTTCATTGTTTGGACTCGCCTGGCTGCTTGGGAGTGCCGTAGAGATAGTGGTCGTGCTCGGCCGACCAGTCGGCAGGCATGTCGAGTGAGCCGGCCAGCGCTTCGAGGGTATCCCAGGCATCGGGGGACTCGCCGGAGTCGCTGACTGGGACAATCGTCAGGCGATAGCGGGAGTGTGGCACGAGATCGGTTGGCGCTTCGGGGCGCAGCACTTCGCCGTCAAAGATGGCGGTAATCGTCTGGGCCATAGCTGATTCCCTTCCGCTGCCGCGCGGCAGACACCGCACACCGAATCATACCACCGCAGCTTGCCTGACCGCGATCCATCATGATCCATGAATATCGCTACGCAGCAGCGGGCGCGTCAGGCAGGTTGGGCCGCCGGTGCGGTTGTGCGAGATTTCGTCGCCGGTGTAGACCGTGACGTCGCAGCCGGCCGCGCGCAGCCTCCGGGCGGTCTCGGCGTTTTCGCGCAGCAGCAGGCAGCGCCGGGGCGCGAGCGCCAGTACGTTGCAGCCCTGCGTGGCGAACTCCGCGTCGGGAATCGCCACCAGCTCGACGCCGCGCGCGGCCAGCAGTTCGACCAGCCGTACCGGCAACAGCGGCAGGTACACAACGGCGAGATTGGTATCGAGCATACTGATCAGCGAGAGCAGATGCAGGCATTCCCCCGGCCCGTGCCAGTGCGGCAGGTCAACCGCGATGACGGTGACGCCGCGCGGCGCCAGCAGGTCCGTCAACTGGG
>DASUBC010000763.1:0-3348 GCA_035763465.1 Thermomicrobiales bacterium | reverse complement strand
CCGGGGCGGTGGGCCGCCCCGGCGGTGGTGATTATCGCAACGGCACCCACTGCACCAGTTCGACCCGATTCCCTTCCGGATCGCGGAAGAAGACGTTGTCGAGATGCAGGTTCTGGGCGGGGAAATCCGCGTGCGCGATCGGCGCTTCCATCGCCGTGCCCTGCGCGGTCAGGCGCTCCACGATCGCCTCGATGTTCAGCACCGACACCGCCAGGTGATCCAGCGTGCCCTGGCTGGCGTCGCCCGCCTTGTCCGAGCGGATCAGTTGCAGCCCCTGCATCCAGGCGACCTGCGGCGTGGCGCCCTCGCCGACCTGGCGGACGAAGGGCAGGCCCATCGTATCGCGGTAGAACGCCAGCATTGTGTCCATATCCCGGACGCGGATCGCCGTGTGATGGTGGAACGAGTTGATCTCCGCCTGGAACGCATTCGCCATGGTCGTGCCTCTCCTTCCGCTTTCCATACCCTGAGCGCGGCCCCCGGCGGCGCTGCCAGGCGGCATCCTACCATAGCCGGGGCTGCCGCCTCTGCGCCGCCTCGCCGATATTGGGTATACTGCCTGTGTTGTGTCTCATCGCGCCGTGGATGGAGCCGATGCAGGATTTTCTCAAGAAGTTTGCCTATCTGATCGCCTTTTTGCCCATCTTCTACGCCGCGTGCGCCATGGTGCAGTTCACGGTTCTGCGGCCGAAGACGCGCTATGTGGTGATCAGTGTTTTCGCTATGGGCGGCGCGCTGATCGGATTGCTGGGGCTGCTCTCCCTGGCCGCGCCGAACGTGCAAGACCCGCGCACCGGCAAGTTGATGCTCGTACTGGCCGCCGTGACCTTCCTGCCATTGTTCAAGAGTGTGCGGCTCTTACTCGGGCGGTTGACGCCGCTCGATCCGAACTCGACCGTTGACATCAGCGGTACCATTGTACTGCTGTGGTTCATCGTGCTCACCGGGTTCGCGATCTTCACCACGAGTATCGCCGACCTCGCCGGTCAGGCGCAGATCACGGTCAGCGATCAGATCATCAATGTGTTGGCGTACCCGGTCATCGCGTTCAGTCTCGTTGGGATTTTTGTGACGCGCGACTGGCGCGAGAGCATCAAGCGTTTAGGCCTGGAGCGTCCGACGCCGCGCCAGGTCGGCATCGCGGTCGCGCTCGTCGTGCCCCTGCTGGCCATCAGCATCGGCGCGGACGCCATCGGGCGCGCGGTGAGTCCCGGCGTCTACGAGCAACTTCAGCAGGTGCTCAATGCGATGTCGAGCCACGTCACCAACCCGTTCATCGCCATCATTATTGGCCTGACCGCCGGCATTGGCGAGGAGATTCTCTTCCGAGGCGCGATTCAACCGCGCTTCGGCATCGCCGTAACCGCGCTCGCCTTCGCGGTGGCGCATACGCAATACGGCTTCTCGTTCGCGATCGCCGGCGTCTTCGTCACCGGCATCGTGCTCGGCTACGAGCGCAAGACGATGAATACGACCGCCTGTATCATCACGCACGCGACGTATGACATCCTCGCGCTGCTGCTGGCGTACTTCGCCGGCGCCGGGCTGGGGGGATAGCGCCGATGACCGTGCGTCCACACTTCGCGTTGCAAGGTGTCCGCGCGCTCGCTGGGCGATTGCGCGGTCAGAAGGCCGCTGCGCCGGTGGCGCTCACCTGCTATGGCAAGCCAGAGTGTTCGTTGTGCGACAAGGCGAAGACGCCGGTCGAGCGCGCCATCAGCGCCTATGGCGGCCGGGTGACGGCGACGTGGGTCAACATCCTTGACGACGAGGCGCTCATGGCGCGCTGGGGCTGGCGGATTCCGGTCATCTGCGTGGGAGAGACGGTGCTGGCCGAAGGCAAGGTGAGCGAGTTGCGCCTGCGTCGTGCGCTTGATGCGTACCTGGCCTCACGCGAAGCCGGAGGTGCGGGCGATGCCTGACCGCGCGAAACCGGCGCCGCGACGGCCCGAAGCCGGCGCCGTGCGGCCGGTGGGCCAATCGGGATCCCGTAGCGCGGGGCGGCGCACGAAGCCGGCGGCCCGGCCACGCACGCGGGTGCAACGGGCGCAGGTCATCTTCGCTGTGCTGGGCATTCTGGTGATTCTGGCGCTTGTCTTCAGCGCCTTCCTCACCGATTTCCGCTTCGGGCTGGGCGGCGGGCAGGCGACCGACACAATACCCACTCCCGTCGGCTCAAATCTGGCGCCGACCTACGAGGCGCGCCTGCGCGATAATCCGAACGACGTGAATACGATGGTCGTGCTGGCGAATGTGCTGCAAAATCAGGGCGACTACCCGAGCGCAATCAACTGGTATGAGAAGGCGGTCAAACTGAAACCGGACGACCTCGACATCCGCCTGGCCTTCGGGCAGGCGCTCGAAGCGTACGCGCAGGATTACGACGCCGAAGCGCAATATCAGAAGGCGATCGCCATTGACCCGAAGAGCGCCGAAGCCGAGTTCTACCTGGGGCAACTCTACGATCGCTGGAATCCGCCCCGGCCGGAGGACGCGCGCATCCATTACAACCGGGCGTCCGAACTCGAACCGGAAGGCAGCTGGGGCCAGGCGGCGCGGGACGCGCTCGCCCGCCTCAACGCCACGCCGACGCCGAAACCGTAGGTGCGAAACACGATGAGCACGCCGGCGCGGTCGTTCCTCCACGTTATTCAACGCTATTACCCATTCGTGGGTGGCTCGGAGGACTATTTCGGCGTGCTCTCGGCCTACTTCGCGGCGCACGGCGACCGGGTGACGGTCTACACGACCGACGCCTGGGACCTGGAGCACTTCTGGGCGGCGGGCAAGCGCCGGATTGACTGGGGCGGCGAGGCGCGCGAACACGCGGGCGTGAGCATCGAACGCTTCGCCGTGCGCCGGCCGCCGCTCTGGCGGCTGGGCTACCCGGTGACGCGGCGACTGATGACCCACCTCTCCGACCTGCCCGCGCCGGGCGGCGAATCAGTGCTGCGCGCGGCGGGTCGTCTGTCGCCGTGGGCGCCGGGACTGGAACGCCGGCTGCGCGAGACGAACGAGCGCTTCGATCTCGTCCACACGGCGAATATCGCGCTGGAGGGCGTCATTCTCGCCGCCGCCGCCTATTGTCGCCGCCGCGACGTGCCGTTCATCGTGACGCCCTTTGTCCATCTTGGCGAGGACGACGACCGCCGGGTGCGTAAGTATTACTCAATGCGCCACCAGCTCGCGCTGCTGCGCCAGGCAGACGCGGTCATCGCGCAGACGGCGCGCGAACGGCGCTTCTTGCTCGACCACGGTGTGCCGGCGGAACGGCTGCATCTCGCCGGCGCGGGTGTGGATCCAGCGGCGGTGACCGGCGGCGACGGCGCGGCCTTTCGCGCGCGGCAC
>DASUBC010000762.1:0-4495 GCA_035763465.1 Thermomicrobiales bacterium | reverse complement strand
TGACGAGGTCTGGGCGCGCTGCCAGTGGTGGCAGGAGCGCCGCGACACTCTCGCCTACGAGATTGACGGCGTGGTCATCAAGGTGGACTCGCTCGGCTTGCAGGAAGAGCTGGGACAGGTCGCGCGCGAGCCGCGCTGGGCGATCGCCTACAAGTTTCCCTCCGCGCAGGGCGTGACGCGCCTACTGCGAATCGAAATCAATGTTGGACGCACCGGCGCGCTGAATCCGCTGGCCTACCTTGAACCGGTCGGCATCGGCGGCGTCACGGTCAGCCGCGCGACGTTGCACAATGAAGACCAGATTCACCGGCTCGGCTTAAAACTTGGCGATTGGGTCGTCATCGAGCGACGCGGCGACGTCATCCCGCAAATCGTCAAGGTGATCACCGAGCGGCGCGACGGCAGCGAACAGGACTATAGGTTCCCGACGACCTGCCCAACCTGCGGCGCGGCGACGGAGCGCGTCGAGGGCGAAGCGATGCGCTATTGCACCAACGCGTCGTGCCCGGCGCAACTGAAGGAGCGCTTGACCCACTTTGCCTCGCGCGGGGCGCTCGACATCGAGGGACTGGGCGAGGAACGGGTGGCGCAGTTCGTGGACGCCGGGCTGCTCCACGACCTCGCGGACGTCTTCACGTTGCAGCGGGAGCAACTGGTGGCGCTCGAACGGATGGGCGAGAAGAGCACCGACAACCTGCTGCGTGCGATCGAGGCCAGCAAGACCCGGTCGTTGCAACGGGTGATCACGGGCCTCGGCATCCGGCACGTTGGCGAGCGCAACGCGGGGCTGCTGGCCGAGCACTATGCCAGCATGGACGAAATCTGCGGCACATCCCTGGTGGAATTGACCGCCATCGCGGGATTCGGCACGATCGTCGCCCAGAGCGTTTACGACTTCTGCCAGGAGGAGCGCAATCGCCAGTTGCTGGACAAGTTGACGGCGGTGGGGGTTCGGCCGGCATCGAGCAAGCGCGAAGTCGCCACCGGCGGCCCGCTGGCCGGCCAGACCTTTGTGCTGACCGGCCGACTGGAGAGCATGTCGCGCGGCGAAGCCACTGCCAGGCTCCAGGCGCTCGGAGCCACCGTCACCGGCACCGTAACCAAGAAGACCGATTATGTCGTTGTGGGCGAGGAGGCCGGCAGCAAGGCCGCGCGCGCGGTGGCGCTGAAACGGCCGGTGCTGAATGAGCAGGAATTCCAGGCGCTGCTGGATAATCCCGGCTCCGCTGGTAGCGGAGGAACGAGCAGCTGAAGCGCGCCCATATTTCAAGAAATCATGCGGCTCTATGCGCTAGGCCACGAGTTATGGTAGGCTAAGAACCAGTATGATCAGGCGACCGTGAGCGAACGCCAGATGCGAGCCGATCGTGGAGGACACATGCCGGGCTATAGTGCCCCGACGCGGGAGGACGATCCGATTCATGTGGTGCGAACGATCGGGCGTCTCGCGCAGATGTTGCTGGAACTGCGCGACGAATATGAGCGCCGACCGCGCGCCGATACGCTGGATCAGATTGATCAGCGCTTGAACGATCTGTCCGAGCAGCGGCAGAAGCTGCACCAGCGGCGCGGCCTCGACAGCGAGGGGAATCCCACGTCTGGAGCGGGCACAACGCCCCGGTAACTGACACACCGCCTGGTGGCCCGCATTGAACTTTCGCTTTTGTCCGCGTTGTGCTACTCCACTTGTCACTGGCGAGATTGCTGGCCGCCAGCGCCAGTATTGTCCCCACCCCGGCTGCGGCTTCGTCTACTACCAGAACCCGCTCCCTATTGCTGGCTGCGTTGTCGAACACAAAGGCGGCATCGTGCTGATCCGGCGCGGTGTCGAACCACGCGCCGGGCACTGGGCGCTGCCAGCCGGGTATGTCGAGGCTGATGAAACTGTGGAAGATGCCGCGCGGCGCGAGACGCGTGAAGAGTGCGGTCTCGCTGTCACCTTGCTCGAACTGCTCGGCGTCTACTCGTTCGTGCCGCCGCCGCCGCGCCCAGGCGGCATCGGGTTGTACTACCTGGCCCGCACCACTGGCGGCACCCTCGCGCCAGGCGATGACGCAACCGACGCGCAGGTCTTTCAATTCAACGAACTGCCTGAACTCGCTTTTTCCTCCCATTCGCAGGCGGTCGCCGCGTGGCGGAAGAGGCAGGGTGGGTAGCGGCCCCTCACCCCTGACGGATGCCCTCACCCCCGCCGCCTGCGGGCGGCACCCCCTCTCCCGTGGCGACGGGAGAGGGGAAGGACGAACGCTATCGGCGATTATGTGGCAACGGCAATAGCAGAGGAGAGCGGAGCCATGCGTTTTCTCTTCATGGCTTTCCACTACCCCAGACCAGAGTACCGCGGCGACCTGCTGCGAGCGATGCACCGCTTTGGCGTGGCGCTTGAGGCGCAGCCGGGGTTACTGCAACTGGCAGATTTCGACGATCCGGCCAACGACAGGGTCGTCGCCCTGTCGCTCTGGGAGAGCGCCGAGCATTTCCGCGCTGGCAGAGCCAACGCGGCCGACGCCTTGAGCGACGCCGATTTCGACCTGTGGGAGACACGTCCCACCGAAGTCTTCGCGCTGGGGGAGATCGTGGTCTCTTAAGGTTGGTCCCACCAGAGCACGGCGGTGCGGGGCGGCGGCGCGGGTATGCGCCAGCAATCGCCGTCGCGCGCCAGCGTCGCGGCCAGCCAGTCGGCGAGCAGCGTGTCGGCGCGCTGATCCTGACCTTCAGGCCCGAGCCAAAGACGGTCGCGCGCGAACCGTGCGGCATCGGCGGGGCTGACGAAGGTCCAGAGAGGTGACGGCGACGGCAGGATGGTGACGTTGGCGGCGATGCCGAGCGCGTCGAATACGGCGTAGGCGTCCGCGTGACTTGTTTCGCGCGGGTAGGGTACGCCGTGGATGCGCTGCCATAGGTCAGCCAGCGGCGCGTCCATCGGCATCGCGCGCAGGACGATGTAGCAGCGACGCCGGGCGTGCGCGATCAGTTTCCGCAGAAACGGCGCGATCTCCGCGATCGGCGTCAGCACGTTGGCGCAGAGGACGACATCGGCCGCCGGCGTCGCCGCGTCCTCCCAGGTTGCCGCGACGGTGCGGAGCTGGTCGGGGCCGATGCCGGCCGCTGCGGCATCGTCACGCAGGAAGCCCAGCAGCGCCGCCGACGGCTCGACCGCCGTCACCTGCCGCGCCACCCGCGCAAGTGGGATGGCGAAGCGCCCCGATCCTGCACCGACGTCGAGCACGGTCGTCGCGCTGTCAATCGCCGGCAGGATGAAGTCGAGTGCGGGATTGGGGCCGCCCGCGCGCATCAGCCGTCCAAACGTGGCGGCGCGGGCGGTCCAGTAATCGCCGGTGTCGCCGGTGCGCGCCCGAATCTCGGCGATGACTGCCTCACGCCGCCGCACCAGCCGGCGCCAGCGCGCTAGTGCGTCGTCCGCGGGCGGTTCGTCAGGCATCGCCATTGATCCTGGTGATCGGGTCGAAGATGGCGCGCTGCTCGCCGTGCCAGGCGCGGAATGCGTCGCGGATCGGGCGAATGTGGCCGGGGTCAAGGTCGGCCGGCAGCGCGTCCTCGGCGAACCAGTCGCTCGCCAGCACTTCGTGCGCGTGTGAGGGCGTCTCCGGCGCCTGCCCGGCGCAGAGCCGGCAGAGAAAGACGAGCTGGTAGAGATGATGCCGCGATGCCGAACCGCGCAACCGCGAGTCATACACGCCGATGAGCAGCACCGGCTCGCCGCGCACGCCGGTCTCTTCCAGGGCTTCGCGCGTGGCCGCCTCCGCTGGTGTCTCTCCTGTCTCAGTCGCGCCGCCAGGCAGTGCCCATTTGCGATTATCCGCCCGCTGAATCAGCAGCACCTCGCCTGCGTCATTGATGATCGCCGCGTCACAGGTGGGGAAGGGCGCGGGACGGGAGAAGACTGACGCGCGGAGAGGTTCGAGCGCAGCAGGTGCTTCGCCGGTCGCCACCGCCAGCATCTCGATGGCCAGGTCTTGTAACTGCCGGTAACGCTCGCGGTCATAGAGATTGTCGGAATGGTATAAACCCGACGCCGACATGTCACGCAGCCGGTCGGCCCAGAGCGCGATGCGCTGGGCGATGGCCGGTTGCTCCGGTGTTTCACGCATTGGCGTTCCGCATGGATCACTGCTCCGGTTCGATTGTCACGGTCAGGCTGAAGGCGCCGAGGCGCTCCGCATAGAGTTCCGCCTGCTCGCGCGGGCAGACGACGACGGTCGCGCGCCCGGTCAGGTGCGCCTCCAGCATGATGAGAATGGCTTTGCGCGACCGCAGCCCCGGCACCGACTTCCGCAGCGCGGCGACGACATAATCCATGCTATGCACGTCGTCGTTGTGCAGAATCACGCGATACGGCGGAAACCGCTCGGCCAGCAGTTGCCAGTCAATATCCGTGTCGGTCACTGGCGCGGCGGGCGCTTCGACCGGCGCGGAAGCATAACGGGCCGGGCGGGTTGCAGGTTGCAGGTTCGCACGTTGCAGGTTTCTCGGG
>DASUBC010000761.1:0-3999 GCA_035763465.1 Thermomicrobiales bacterium | reverse complement strand
CGGAATGAGGTGCATCTTGAATTCGCCGAGCGGATTGCGGATAGTGTGGCCCGCGTTGTTGCCGCCGGTGGCGCGCACGACGATCGCCGCGTGTTCCGCCAGGGCGTCAACGATCTTGCCCTTGCCTTCATCACCCCATTGACCGCCCATGACCAGTCGCGCCGGCATCCCTCTCCTCCTCGCGCCGTGGCCGCCGCCAGCAGGCCAGCAGCCGATGCGGGGTCAACTATCCCAGAACGCAACTATAGACGATGACGCTTGCGAAAGAAAGGTACGCCGAATCTTCAACGCAGAGGGCGGGGAGACCACAGAGACCGCAGAGAGGATCGAGAGAAATGGTGCGGTAGAGGCATGATGTGGCCTGTGCGAAACTGACCACATCGTGTCACTACCACTCTCCATGAATCTCTGCGGTCTCTGCGCTCTCCCCGCCCTCTGCGTTAAATCGCGTCCTTTACCGGCGCTGGTCGAGTTCGCGCCGCAAGTCGTCCAGTTCGCGCTGGAGGGCGATGAGCTGGCGGCGCATGTGCAGGATGACGTCGGCGCCGGCGAGGTTGACGCCGAGGTCGTCAATCAGGCGGTTGACGAGGCGAAGTTGTTCCAGTTCGAGATCGGTGTAGCGCGGCGCGCGGGGCGGGGCGCTGAACTCGCGCTCGAAGATGCCGAGTTGTTCGTAGCGGCGCAGCGTGCGCGGCGCAACGCCGACAATGCGGGCGGCGACGTGGATCGCGTAGCGCGGTTCGTTAGTGTGGCGCGGCCTGTTCTCGTGGCTCATCATCAGTCTCCGGCACGGGCGACGCGCGGCTCGCGCACATCGCGCAGTTGGGCAAAGAGTTCGCGCTCGCGCTCGCTCAGGTCTGTGGGCAGCACGACATTGACGCGCGCCAGCAGGTCGCCGCGCACCGCAGTGTTGACGCCGGTCGGCAGCCCCTTGCCGCGCAGCCGGAAGACCCGGCCGTTCTGCGTCTCCGGCGGAATGGTCAGCGCGAGCCGGCCGCCGAGCGCCGCGACCGTGCTTTCGCCGCCCAGCATGGCCGTATAGAGCGGCACGTCAACGGCGGTCTTCAAATTCGCGCCGTCGCGCTCGAAGCGCGCGTGCGGCAGGAGGTGGACGCGCAGGTAAAGGTCGCCATTCGGCCCACCGGCGTAGCCTGGCCCGCCCTGACCAGCCAGGCGTACGCGCCCGCCCTCCGCGATGCCGGCCGGGATACGCGCTTCGAGCCGGCGCGTTTGCACAGTCGCGCCCGTGCCGCCACAGGTCGGACAGCGGCGATGCTCGCTGATGCCCGTGCCGCCACAGGTGGGGCAGACGGTCGCCAGTTGCAGGTCGAGCGTCCGGGTTGCGCCGCGATCGGCTTCCTCCAGCGTGATCTCGACGCCGTATTCCTGGTCTTCGCCCCGGTGCGGCATCGGCGCGCCGCGACCGCGCCGCGCGCCGCCGAAGAGCGATTCAAAGAAGTCCGAGAAGTCGCCCTCGCCGCCGGTGTACTCGCGGTATTCGACGCGTGGGCCGCCCCGGCCATTCTGGCCAGTGAACCACTGCGCGAAGTCAGCCCCCGCGCCGGGATCGTAGCCCGCCGTCTGGGCCTGCTGATACCGCTGCCAGTCAGCGCCAAACTGGTCGTACTGCTGGCGCTTCTCGGTATCGGCGAGGACTTCGTGCGCCTCGTTGATCTCCTTGAAGCGCTTTTCCGCCTCTTCGTTGCCGGGATTGACATCGGGGTGATACTTGCGCGCCAGCTTGCGGAAGGCCGACTTAATCTCCTTCTCGCTGGCGTCGCGCTTGACCCCGAGGATGTCGTAATAGTCCTTGAATTCCATCCCGTTTCCGTTTCTCGCGTGGCGGCGCACGGCGACAGCACCGCACGCCGCACCCGCTCGAATCTGCTGGTCATATTCTAATAGTTGCGTCGCATTGTGTCAAGTTTGTTGCAAAGAGTGGCGCGAATGACCCTCACCCCCTGTCCCCCTCGCCCGCCGTGCAGGCGAGGGGGACAGGGGGTGAGGGCCGTCCAGGGAGTGAGGGCGGCTACTGGTTGGTAAAGGCTGCGTCGAACGCCCTGGTCGAGGGCGCGAAATCCTGGCTGCGGACGAGCGCGATCGCTTCCTGCACGCCATACTCGCGGTCCATGCCGTTATCTTCCCACTCGATCGACAGCGGCCCGGTGTAACCAATGCGGTTCAACGCGCGAATGATCGGATCCCACTTCACATCGCCACGCCCAGGCGAGACGAAATCCCAGCCCCGGCGCGGGTCGCCGAAGTCGAGATGCGACGAGAGGATACTGTTGCGGCCATCGAGCTGCACCCGCGCATCCTTGATGTGGACGTGGAAGATACGATCGGGGAAGGTTTCGATGAGGTAGACCGGGTTGACGAACTGATGGACAAGATGGCAGGCGTCAAAGTTGAAGCCGAAGTTCGGGTGATGGTTGATCGCCTCAAGCGCCCGTTGTGCCGTGATAACGTCATAGGCGATCTCGGTCGGATGCACTTCCAGCCCGAAGCGCACGCCTGCTTCCTTGAAGACGTCGAGGATCGGCAGCCAGCGCGCCGCGAAATCCTGGTAGCCGGCGTCAATATCGGCCTGGGACGTGGGTGGGAAGAAGTAGAACTTGGCCCACACACTGCTGCCGGTGAAGCCGTTGACAACGTCCACGCCGAAACGCTTCGCCGCGCGGGCCGTATTCTTCATCTCTTCGGCGGCGCGCTGGCGCACGCCTTCGGGGTCGCCGTCGCCCCACAGGCGCGGCGGCAGGACGGCCTGATGCCGGTTGTCAATCGGGTCGCAGACGCACTGCCCGACCAGGTGGTTGCTGATCGCGTAACACTGCAAGCCGTAGTGTGCCAGCAGTTCGCGCTTGGCACGTACATAGCCATCGTCTGCCAGCGCCTTGTCCACCTCGAAGTGGTCGCCCCAGCAGGCGAGTTCCAGGCCATCGAAGCCCCACTCGCTGACTTTCTGTGCCAGGGTCTCCAGGGGCAGGTCGGCCCATTGCCCGGTAAACAGCGTCACGGGTCGTGGCATCAGTCCTCCTCCTTCATCGTAACGCCCGGTGAACCAGCGGCCACGCGCTCGGCCGGTAAGCGGCTGTGCGGCAGTGTAGCACCGAAGGCGGGCAGGCGGGCAGGCGGGCAGGCGGGCAGTGGGTTACGGTCGGCACGGTGCTTATCTACTGGCTCAGTGCTGTAGTTGGAAGGCACCGAATGCATTCGGCGAGAAGGGAGACCCACTGCGTGGGTACCCCGCCACGACGTCCCTGTCGGGACTGGGATGGGGCAGCCTGTGTGATTATCAACCTGCCCCGGCGTTATCGCAAACCCAGTCCGCGCAGGCGGACTTTGTGGCCGCAGCCTTCAGCCTCGGATTTTAATCCGGGGTGCCCTCGTCAGCACTGTGCTTATCTGCCAGCGCAGTGCTGATCAAGCGCACTGCCCCACTGCCCGCCTCGTTGTATACTGCGTCGAATAGGAGACGGCCGCGCGAGCAAGTCCACGAGTGGGAGGGCATGGTAATGATGGAGATACCGATCAGCGAGATCATGACCCGCGACGTAATCACCGTGCCGGCCGCGATGCCGGTGCAAGAGGTGGCGAAAATCCTGGCGGAAAAACACATCACCGGCCTGCCCGTCATTGATGAGAAGGACAATGTCGTCGGCGTTCTCAGCGAACTCGACATCATCAGCCGCCACGGTGCGACAGCGGCCGACATCATGAGCGCGCAGGTCATCAGTGTCTCGCCTGACACCGACGCGGAGGACGTCGCGCACCTGCTCACCAATCGCCGCATCCGCCGCGTGCCGGTACTGGCCGAGGGGAAACTGATCGGCATCGTCAGCCGCTCCGACCTGATGCGCCTCTTCACGATCACCCGCTGGGTTTGTGAAGACTGCGGCTACTTCGAGCGCGGCTTCGAGCGCCCGACCCGTTGCGCCTCCTGCGGCTCCGAGCATTTCACGCTTCACCGTGAGCCACAAGGCATGTAACGAACGCGGA
>DASUBC010000760.1:0-2717 GCA_035763465.1 Thermomicrobiales bacterium | reverse complement strand
CTACACCTTCACCATTGGCAACGTGCTGATCTGGGCGACCACGGCTATCCTGTTCGGCAGTATCTTCCTGCTGCCGCCTTTCTTCGAGCGCGTGGAGGGCCTGTCCGCGCTGACCACAGGCGAGATCATGATCGCTCAGGGGCTGGCGATGGCGGTGGGACTGGCGATCAGCGGCAAACTCTACAACGTGGTGGGGCCGCGCATCCTCTCCGTGGTCGGGGCCGCCCTTGTCGCCGTCTCGATGATCGGCTTTACGCGGCTGACGGTGCAAACGACCGGCTGGGATGTGCAGCCGTGGCTCATCTTGCGCGGCCTGGGACTGGGCCTGGTGGGGCAGCCCTTGCAGACGCTGGCTGTCTCGGTGGTGTCGAACCAGCGGATGGCGAAAGCGTCCTCGCTGATGAGCTCGACCAAGGTGGTCTTCGGCGCGGTGGGCCTGGCGGCGCTGACGACCTACCTGACGCAGCGGACGGCCGCGCACGTTGGTGCGGCGATGGCGACCTGCGCGGCGCAGCCAGGGCAGCCGGCGCAGGCGATGCAGGTGTGCGTGACGCGACACGCCATGACGATGGGCTTCAACGACACCTTTATGGTCTCGCTGATCGGCTGCGTAATTATCGCGGTGCTGGCCCTCTTCGTTGGCCGCGATCCCGCCGTGGAGGCGGCGAAAGCAGCCCGGCGGCGCGGGGAGACGTCGGCTGCGGAGAAGATTGCCGTGCCGGGTGACTGACTGGTCGTCAACGCAACGGCCCAGAACGCAGCGAGCGCGCTCGTGCGACTGGTGTGGCGCGGTGGAATGCTGCGCCACACCAGTCGCACGAACTACAGACACGTCTCTTGCAAATAGCGAGCGCCGCCGTGCTGTTTGACCCGGCCCGCCCATATCCCCCATACTTCCCCAGGCGATGCCCCCGTTTATTCGCCATTCGTCATTCGTAACGCGACATTCGTCACTTTCAGGAGGTTCCGTTGTCCCTGCGTCTCGTGATTGTCGGCTTGCCCAGCAGCGGTAAGACCACCGTGTTCAACGCGCTGACCCGCGCCAGCGCGGCCACTGGCGCCTATACCAGCACCGAAGACCAGCCGAACCTGGCGACCGTCAAGGTGCCGGACCAGCGGCTGGAGGTGCTGGCGAACATGTTCAAACCAAAGAAGGTGGTGCCGGCGGACGTGCAATATGTGGATGTCGCCGGGCTGGCGAAAGGCATGGCCGAGCAGGGTCTCAGCGGGCAATTGCTGGGGCACCTGGCGCAGGGACAGGCGCTCGTCCACGTCGTGCGGGCCTTTCAGGATGCGAACGTGCCGCATCCCGAGGAGACCGTTGATCCGTTGCGCGACATCGAGACGATCAATCTGGAGTTCATGTTCTCCGATCTCGGCATCATCGAAAAGCGCTTGCAGCGGATTACGGCGACGATCGCCAAGACACGCGGCCCGGAACGGGAGGCTAACGAGCGTGAAGCGGCGCTGCTGACGCGGCTGCACGCCGCGCTGGAAGAAGGCACGCCGATCCGCAATCTCGACCTGGACGAAGACGAGCAGAAGGTGTTGCGCGGCTTCGGCTTTCTGACCGGGAAACCGCTCTTGATCCTGCTTAATCTGGGAGAGGAGCAGCTGGGCGCGGAGGGCGAGCAGCTGGTCGAGACGGCGCGGGCGCGCTTCAGTGGACCGCAGATCGCGATTGACGCGCTGGCGGGCAAGATTGAGGCGGAATTAGCGCAACTGGAACCAGCCGACGCGGCGGAGTTCATGGCCGACCTCGGTATCGCCGAATCGGGCCTGGACCGGGTGATCGCGCTCTCGTATCGGCTGCTGGGGCTGATCTCCTTCCTCACGGCCGGGCCGGACGAATGTCGGGCCTGGACGATTCCGGCCGGGTCGAGCGCGGTGGACGCGGCGGGCGCGATTCACAGCGACCTGGCGCGCGGCTTCATCCGCGCCGAAGTCGTCGCCTACGACGACCTTATCGCCGCCGGTTCGCTGCCGGAAGCGCGCAAACGTGGCGTCCTGCGCGCTGAAGGTCGCACCTACACGGTGAAAGACGGCGACGTGATCGAGATTTTGTTCAACGTCTGAAACCAGCGCGCGTGACCGGGCCTGCGCTCCAGCGTTCTGTAGTCGAACGACTGGGCGTAGTAGGGGGAAGTAGGCGGTGCGCGTTGTACTGCTGCTGTGCTTTGGCAGCCTGATGTTCTTCCTCATGAACGCGCTGAGTGGCGCGATCTGGGGCCGTGGCTTTGGTATGGTCATCCTCGTGCCGCTGTTGAGCAATGATTCCGAGTTTATGGCCGAAGTAGGGCGCCGCCTGGGCCAGCCCGCTGATCTCCTTGTGGGGTTCGGGGCGATCGGCGCCGCTGGCGTGGGGACATATCCCTGTAGCTGGCTCCTGTACCGGCGCGGGGATTGACCAGACAGTGAGTGAGGGCATGAGTCGCGCGCCGCACCAGGGCGCGCGCCGATGAAGACGACGGTGCTCCTGCCGCTGCCGGTGTTGCTGCTCTTCGGCCTGATCTGGCTGGCGGGGCTGGTGCTGGCGCGCTGGCGGCCGGTGCGGACTCGCTGGCCTGGGCTGGTGCGGGAGTGGGTGGCGCTGGGCGCGCTGGCGGCGCTCAACCTCGGCTTCTTCTGGCGCGTGCTGCTGACGCGCGACACCTGGCTGCCGCGCGGTGGTGGCGACTTCAACTCCTTCTATTACCCCTTGTACCACTTCGCTGCGG
>DASUBC010000759.1:0-5724 GCA_035763465.1 Thermomicrobiales bacterium | reverse complement strand
AACCCACTGCCCGACTGCCCGACCGCCCGTCTGCCCGACTCGCTAGTCCTGCACGTCGGCGAAGAGCAGTGTGCTGAGATAGCGTTCGCCGGTATCCGGTGTAATGACGACGACCAGTTTCCCGGCATTGTCCGGGCGCTTCGCCACCTGCACTGCCGCGTGGACCGCCGCGCCGCCGCTGATACCCGTCAGCAAGCCCTCCTCGCGCATCAGGCGCCGCGCCATCGCCAGCGCTTCGTCTGATGTGACATGGAACACTTCGTCATAAATTTCGCGGTTGAGCACCGCCGGCACGAAATTCGCGCCCAGGCCCTGAATCTTGTGGGGGCCAGCCCGGCCATCAGTGAGCATGGGCGATTCCGTGGGTTCAACCGCGACGACCTGGATTTCCGGCTTGAGCGATTTCAGTACTTCGCCCGCGCCGGTGATCGTGCCGCCGGTGCCGATGCCCCCGACGAGGATGTCCACCTGGCCGTCGGTATCTTGCCAGATCTCCACGGCGGTGGTGTCGCGATGAATCTGCGGATTCGCCGGGTTCTCGAATTGCTGCGGGATCCAGGCACCGGGTGTCGCCGCCTTGATTTCCTCGGCCTTCTGCACAGCGGCGGACATGCCTCCGGAGCCGGGTGTCAGCACCAGTTCAGCGCCGTAGCCGCGCAACAGCGTCTTGCGCTCGTTGCTCATTGTCTCCGGCATCGTCAGAATAATCCGGTAGCCGCGCGCCGCCGCGACCCAGGCCAGCGCGATGCCGGTGTTGCCGCTGGTCGGCTCGACGATGGTCGTCTTGCCCGGTGCGATCAGCCCGCGTTTCTCGGCGTCCAGCACCATCGCGACCCCGATACGGTCCTTGACGCTGAAGCCCGGTGAGAACGACTCCAGTTTCGCCACGACTGTCGCGCCCGCGCCATCAGTCACGCGGTTGAGGCGCACGAGCGGCGTATTGCCAATCAGTTCGGTCGCGTTGGCGGCAATCTTCGGCCGGGACCGGCGCACCAGATCGGCAGCCTGTTTGTTGGTCGTGCCCACGAATGAACCTCCTTATGCATACCAGCGGACTGGCGCCATTCCCACACACCGCGGTTGCGGCGAATGGCATCAACGTAGCATTGATCATCAACAAAGTCAACAATATGTCGAGTTGGTACGGTAGATAGTAGGCGGCAGTTCCTTACGACAAAGCACCGCCTATCAACTCGTCCAGCCGGCTGGTATACTTTGGCAACCACTGGCCGCCGCGAGTTCTGTTGCGTTGCGGCGCTCGCAGTGGCGATGAGGATGCAGGCTGATGACCACCGCGCCGCACTTCGATCTCGCCCGCTATACCCGCCAGATGATCCATCCCGCGATTGGCGACGAGGGCCAGCGCGCTCTGGGCGCCGCGCGGGTGCTGCTCGTTGGCTGTGGCGCGCTGGGCACGCACATCGCTGACACCCTGACACGCGCGGGCGTGGGGATGCTGCGGATCGTGGACCGCGACTTCGTCGAATTGCACAACCTCCAGCGGCAGGTCTTGTTCGATGAGGACGACCTGGCAGAGGGAACCCCGAAGGCGCTGGCGGCGGCCCAGAAGTTGCGCCGGATTAACTCGACCGTCACGATCGAGGCGGTCGTGGATGACGCGAACGCCAGCAACATCACGGCGCTGCTGGACAGCATTGACCTGATCCTTGACGGCACCGACAACTTTGAAACGCGCTACCTGCTCAATGACGCCGCCGTGCGCGCGGGCCTGCCGTGGATATACGGCGGCGTGCTGGCGACGTACGGCATGACGATGACGATTCTGCCCGGCGAGACTGCCTGCCTGCGCTGCGTCTTTCCCGATCCGCCGCCGGCCGGCGCCGCGCCAACCTGCGAGACTGCTGGCGTGCTTGGCCCGGCGGTCGCGGCAATCGCGGCGCTGGAAGCAACAGAGGCGATCAAGGTGCTGGTTGGCGCGCGTGAGGCGATCAACCGCGAATTGCTCGCGCTCGATGTCTGGCGGCTGACGCTCGACCGGCTCCCCGCCGCCCGCCAGGCGACCTGCCCGGCCTGCGGCGATGGTGCCCATACCTTCCCGTTTCTCGATCCAGCGACGGCGAGCCGCACCGTCGCGCTTTGTGGGCGCAACGCGGTGCAGATTACTCTCGCGCCGCCAACGACGCTGCCGCTGCCGGCGCTGGCGGAACGGCTGCGGCCGGTGGGCGCGGTGCGATACAACGCGCACCTGCTCCGCTTTCAGCCGGTCGGGGCCGGGCAAGAACTGGTCATCTTCCCCAATGGCCGCGCCATCGTCCACGGCACCGACGACCCTGCCCTGGCGAAGACACTTTATGCGCGGTACGTGGGGATGTAGTCGTGAGTGCGTGAGTCGTGAGTTGGTTTGAGCCAGCACAGTGCCTGACTGCCCGCATTGAGATTGCCCCAAGCTACTCAAGACTCACGCACTCACGACTCACGACTACCGTTTACACCAGGCCGCCGCTTCGCTACAATATCCATGGAGGGTGAGAACATGGCAGGCGGTTCGCAGAAATACGAGCGCGAAATCGCCGAAATACTCGAGCGAATGGAGCGCGATGAACCGCGCGCCGAGCGCGTCAAGCGCCAGGCACGCGCGTCGTTATGGCAGCGCCAGCAAAAGATGCGCGGGCGCTTCTCGTCGTGGCGCGGGATCGACCGCCAGTATGGCCGGGCGGCTGGGTGGACGTGGATCGGGGTGACGATCGCGGTCGGGATCGTGGGCTTGCTGCTCCGTGGCCTTGTACCGGTGCTCGCGATCGCCTGCGGTATCATCATGGTGGTGCTCTTCTTCGCTCCGCTGCTGGGCCGGATAGGTCGTGCGCCTGAGCCGTCGCCGTCGAATCTGTGGCGGGGCAAAGTGGTTGACTTGCAGCCGCGCGGCGGCCTGTTCGCCAGCCTGCGCTATCGCTGGTGGCGCTTCCGCTCGGAGCATAAGCGCCGTACCCGGTTGTAGATCATTGCATCAGATTATCGCAGCGTAACGCGCCCGGCGGTTGCCGGGCGTGTTACGCTTTTGTTTGCGTTGAGTGAAGTAGGCCGCTACCCATTCCTGGGGGTCGCACCCGGCCACGGCCCAGAGCCAGGCGCCAAGCAGAGGAGAGTGATTGAGGGCGGAGCGCCGGTGACCGGCCTACGCTGGCCGGGCGACGCCTCCAAACAATGAGGCGAACAAGAGGCATTCGCGCCAGACGACTAGGGCTCCACCTGGGCAGGTGGGTCGCCAGGCGCGCTCTGTTAAGGTAACGCTTGAACGCTGAACACGTTACAAGCGCCGTCACAATGAACGAACAGACCCCTGACCGGGATGTTCCGCGTCTGGCTGTGCGTTCGCAGCAACTACTGCAAGTTGTGTGCCACTGGCGATTGCGGCGACTGGCTCAGACGGTGAACTGGGCGCCGATCCGGCCGGTGATTGCGGCGGCTTCGCCGACCAGTCGCGCGATAAGCGTGGCGACCGTGGGAATGTCGTTAATCAGACCCGCGACCTGGCCCGCCCAGACGAAGCCCTCCTCCAGATCGCCCTCTTGCGCGCCGCGCCGGTTGACCTGTCCTTCGATCAGCGGCAGGAGTTCTTCGATGCTCGCACCGGCGGCTTCCGCGTCCCGAATACGCCGCGCGCCGGGCGTGTCCAGCACACGGGCGGGACGGCCGATCGTGCGCTCGATGACGAGCGTGTCGCGTTCGCCGGCTCGCACCAGCGCGGCTTTGTAGGCGGCGTGCGCGACACATTCCTGGGTGGCGACGAAGCGAGTGCCCATTTCGATGCCGGCCGCGCCGAGCGCCAGCGCGGCGACCAGACCCCGCGCGTCGCCGATGCCGCCAGAGGCCAGCACCGGAATCGAGACCGCGTCTACCACGCGCGGCGCCAACACCAGCGTGCCGAGGTCGTCGCGACCCAGGTGGCCGCCACCTTCTTGACCCACGGCGATCACTGCGTCCGCGCCGAGGTCGGCGGCCTTCTGGGCCTGACGCACTCCAGCGACCAGCACGAGAGTCCGCACGCCGCTGCCGGCGACGCGGCGCAAGAATGATTCCGGGTTACCGCCGGTGATCGAAATGGCCGGCACGCCGGCATCAAGCGTCGCTTCCAGGAGCGCATCGAGCGGGCGGTGCCCAAGCGCGAAGTTGACCGCGAAGGGCTGGTCGGTAAGCACCCGCGCCGTGTCAATTTCGGCCCGCAATTCCTCCGGAGTGCGAAACGAGGCGGCCGTAATCTGCCCTAGCCCACCGGCGTTCGAGACCGCCGCCGCCAGCCCCGCGAACGCCAGATGGGCTAGCCCGCCCTGCACGATCGGGTAGCGCACACCGAAGCGGGCGGTGAAGGGAGTGCGGAGTGCGGATTGTGGATTGCGGATTGGGGACGCTGGATCAGGCCCGCTCATAGACGCCAACCATACTCTGAGCCAGGATAGAGCGCACCGCTCCTCCCGCCCAATATTCCGCACTCCGCACTCCACACCCTGCACTCATCAGGGGGCCGGTTTGATCGTCAGGTTCTTGAACGCGACTTCGGTGGAGTGGTCGTTGACCGGCGAGAGGACGAAGATGCCAATTTCGCCAGATGAGGTCAGGGTGGCGTCGTCAATCGTGCCGAGCGTTTGTCCGTTGGCAGCGAGGGTGATTTTCTGGCCCTTGCAGGTCACCGTGAGGTGGTTCGTGGCGTCCCCAACTTTGATGTTCGATGAGGGGTTGAGGTCGCGAATCGTCTTGGTGGTGCCGTCTTTGTTGACCAGGAAGAGGCTCCACAGGCCCTGTGGGGAGACGTAGAAGATGTAGCGCACACTCGCCTTGTCGTTGTCGCCCTTCGGCTGGCGGCGGAAGACCAGACCATAGCCGATGCTGTCCAGACCCTTGACGCGGCGGGCGTCAACCTCCATGACGAAATCCTGGAACAGCAGGCCCTCGGGCGCGAAGAGCGAGAGTTCGAGGTCGTCTTCGATGAGCGCCACATCGTACTCGTTCTTCGCCGAGTCGTACGTGCGGCGGTAACTATTATCCTGCGTGGTGCCCTGCGGCCACTTACTCCAGTTGACAGTGTAGCTGGTGGCGACGGCTGGTGTTGGGCCTGTAGCCGTCGTAGCCGCCGCCGTTGGCTCAGCGCCGATAGTCGCCGTCGGCGGCGTCGTTGGCGTTACCGGGCGGGGGGTCGGCGTTGGCGGGGGCGGTGTCGAAGTGGGTGAAGGAGTCGCGGTGGGACGTGGCGTGGCGGTTGGCGTGGCGGTCGGTTCGATGAGGGACGCGACTGCTGTACCGGACGGTGTCCCGCAGCCAGCCAGCAGGGGCAGCAGCGTAAGCAGCGCGAACAACGACAGCGCGAGGTGCGTGCGAAGGGGGGAATAACGCCGCAGCCAGCCTCTTCGCATCGTACTCAACCTCCGTTGCGCCTGAGAGCCTAGAACGTCGCTGGCTTGAGCGCCGCGTGATGGTCCGCACTATAGCATACGTTCGTAGGCGCACTGTCGTTCCGTGCGAGTCGGGCAGGCGGGCAGGCTGGCAGATGAGTCTCGTCGGCACGGCGCGTACCGGCAGGCGCGGTGGCGCTGAGAGCCACCCCGGATTGCAATCCGGGGCTAGGGGCTGCGGCCACGAAGTCCCCCGCCGGGGACTGGGTTCAGGACAGCGCCGGGGCAGGATGAGAACGCAGCGGCTGGCCCGCCCCAGTCCCGGAGGGACTTCGTGGCCGTAGGCCATCTAGCGCCGAATGCATTCGGCGCAACACCG
>DASUBC010000758.1:0-4880 GCA_035763465.1 Thermomicrobiales bacterium | reverse complement strand
GACGCCGCCCTGGCGCGACGCCGTGATCGGCCAGTATCACGGCAAGCAGCGCTGGTTCTGCCCCATCCGGATGGTGCGGACCGCCACGCACAAGTTCACCCGCTACACTACCGGCGAACGCGAACTCTACGACCTGGCCGCCGACCCCGCCGAACGGCACAACCGCGCCGGCGACCCCGGCTACGCCGCAATCGAACGCGACCTGGCCGGCCGCCTGGCCGCCTGGATGGAAACAGAGGGCGATCCCTTCCCGCACTTCCGTGCGACCGACCGCGAGGGGCGGTGACGGCCCCCCGGCCCCCCATTTCTGGGGGGAGAGTGTTGGTCTAACTCCGGGGTATCCTGACAGCCCCGGCGCATGGATGAGCTACTCCCCCCAGAATTGAGAGGCCGGGGAGGCCGCGCGCTCCGCTTCCAGTGCGACGACCGGCGAGAACAACAGCCAGAGCGCCGCGCCGAGGCTGCCGGTGATACCGACCAGCAAGGTTGGGCGCAGGTCGATCCAGCCGCCGAGTGCGCCGCCGATCAGCAGGCCGACGAGCGTCGCGCTCCCTTCGATGACGCGCAGACTCGCGCCGACCCGGCCGAGCAGGCGATCGGGCACGACCGTTTGCAGCAGGCTCGTCTGAGCGATGTCGCCGACGGTGTTCGCCGCGTCCGCGCCTTGCGACGCGGCCAGCAGCGACACCTGCACCCACAGCGGCCCGGCCGCCGCCGGAGTCAGGAAGGTCGCCAGCCGGTAGATTAGAAATGAGCCGAGGAGCGTGCGGCCCAGTCCCCAGCGGCGAGCGGCGCGTTCGCCAATCAGCGCGCCCGCGAACGCGCTGATGCCGCCGAGGCCAAAGAGCACGCCGAGCAGCGCGGGTGGCAGGCGCAACTCCTCCGTCAGAAAGAGCAGCAGCACGGCGACGAACAGGTTGATGAAGAGCAGATTCGTCGCCGTAAAGCCAGCCAGCGCGCGCAGCACGGGGTCGCCGCCGATAGCCCGCAGCCCCATCGCGATGGCGCGCCGCATCCCTTCAGGCGGCCTGTCATCTGCGACAGCTGCCGTTGGGTCTGGCTCGGGCGCGCGAATCAGCCAGAGCGAGATGGCGGAGACGACGAACGAGAGCGCGTCCGCGAGCACGGCAAACGGCGCGGTGAACGCCTGCACCAGCACGCCGGCCAGGCCGAAGCCGGCGACCTCCGCGACCGCATTGCTCGCCGCCAGTTTGCTGTTCCCTTCGACCAGGCGCTCCGCGCCGACCAGCCCGGGCAGGTAGGCGCGATAGGCGACTTCGAACAGGAGAGAGAGCACGCTGACGACCACGGCGACGGCGTAGAGTTGCGCCAGGCCAAGCACCCCGGCCACTGCCGCCAGCGGCACCGTGCCGAGAGCCGCCGCCCGGCCCAGATCCGCCGCAATCAGCACCGGCCGCCGGCGCAGGCGGTCTACCCACACGCCCGCCAGCAGCCCGAGCGCCAGCCCCGGCCCGACCTCCGCCGCGCTGAGGGTGGCGATCACGAACGGCGTGGCGTGCAGCGTATAGATGGCGACGAGCGGCAGCGCGAACCGCCCGATCAACGACCCGAAGACCGAGACGGTCTGCCCGCTCCAGAGTTTGAGAAAATCGCCGTGCCCCCACAGGCCGCCCGGTCGCGCCATCACCTCAGCATCCGCGTACCAATACACTGCAATGCAGTGTAGCCGCCCGCGACCCCTGGCGCGCCGTACCAAAGGACAGACGTGAGCGGGCGCAGAGCGACAGCGAACGTTCCTCACTACCCCCTGGCAGGGGGGTTTTGTGTATTTTGTGTATTTTGTGCAGAGGGTCTGCCCCGCCCCTGGCTCGTCGGGGCGCCTGCGTCGTGAGCCGCGTATCTCTTCAGCGTTGGGGGCTGGCAGGAGGGGCACGGGATTGAAACCCCGTGCTGGGCAGGAGACCCACCTGCGGTGGGTACCCCCCTGACGAAGTGCGCTCCGCGCACTGGCGATGGATGGGCTGGCGACCTTCCTCACGTTGGGAGACCACAATCTGCGGAGCAGATTTCGTTCACGCGCTAGCGTGCCCAGGCCCGGATTTCAATCCGAGGACACCGCCCGCCAGGCCACCGCATCATCAGGTATTGTGCCACGGGAAGAGGGCGGAGTTCCTCGCGCTTGTGGTACGCTGTCCTATCAAGACGGCAGAGGCTGGGGCAGCAGATACAGGAATCGGCGCGGGAGAGGTGCGGCATGGTCACGGTTTCCACGGCGCGGGCGATGGATGGACAGGCTGAGCAGCACGGCTTCTCGCTGGACGACCGGTACGCGGCAGAGGAAGGCCGGATTTACCTCACCGGCATCCAGGCGCTCGTGCGCCTGCCACTGGACCAGCACCGCGCCGATCGCCGGCGCGGCCTGCATACCGCCACCTTCATCTCCGGCTATCGCGGCTCGCCGCTCGGCGGCTTCGACCAGGAACTTGCGCGCCAGCAGCGCCGCCTTGATGAGCATCACGTCGTCCACCAGCCAGGGCTGAACGAGGAACTCGCCGCCACCGCCGTCTACGGCAGCCAGCTGGCCGGCGCCCAGCCTGGCGCGCGGTATGATGGCGTCCTCGGCATGTGGTACGGCAAGGGGCCGGGCGTGGACCGCACGACCGATGCTTTTCGCCACGCCAACTACGCTGGCATCGGCGCGAACGGCGGCGTCATTGCCCTCGGCGGCGACGACCCGAATTGCAAATCCTCCACCCTCCCCGGCAGTTCGGAATACTCCTTCTGCGACGCCTTCATGCCGACCCTCTACCCCGGCAACGTGCAGGAAGTCCTCGATCTCGGCCAGCACGGTTTCATGCTCTCGCGCACCGCTGGCCTCTGGACCGGGATGAAGATCGTCACCAACGTCGCCGATTCGGCCGGCACGGCGGAGGTGTCGCCGGAGCGCATCCAGCCGGTCATTCCGACGGTCGAACTCGACGGTAAGCCGTTCACGCCCAGGCTCGACCCGCGCCTGCTGCCGCCCTACAGCCTCGAACTAGAGCGCACGCTGCACTACGCGCGGCTCGAACTGGCGCGGCGCTACGCCTACGAAAACAACCTCAACCGCATCATCGCGCCCGCGCCCGGCGCCTGGCTCGGCATCCTGACGGCGGGCAAGAGTTATTACGACACGCGGCAGGCGCTCGCCGAACTCGGCCTCGACGACGACGCGCTCGCCCAGTACGGCATCCGCCTGCTCAAAGTCGGCATGCTCTACCCGCTTGAGCCACGCATCGTCCGCGAATTCGCTCAGGGCTTAGAAGAAATCGTCGTCGTGGAGGAGAAGCGCGCCTTCCTGGAGACCTTCGCGCGCGACATCCTCTACAGCGCGCCCGACCGGCCCACCATCGTCGGCAAGTCCGACGAGATGGGCCGTCCCCTCCTTCGCAGCAACAGCGACCTCGACTCCGACCAGATTGCCCGCGTCCTCGCCGCCCGCCTGGCGCGCAAAGTCACGCTGCCGTCCATCGCCGCGCGCCTCGCCGCCCTCGACGCCCGCCAGCACTCCGCGACCGCCCGCATGGCACTGCCCACAGTCAACGGTGCAGTCAATCCGCAATTAGACATCATCCCCCCACCCCGCACGCCCTACTACTGCTCCGGCTGCCCACACAACCGCTCGACGCAGGTGCCGGAGACGACCAGCGCGCTTGGCGCGGGCATCGGCTGCCACTCGCTGATGATGCTGATGGACCCGGAGAGGTTCGGCAAGACCAGCGGCATCACCCAGATGGGCGGCGAGGGCGCGCAGTGGGTCGGGATGGCGCCGTTTACCGAGATTCCGCATCTCTTCCAGAATATCGGGGACGGCACCTTCTTCCATTCGGGCGCGCTCGCGCTCAACTTCGCGGTCGCGTCCGGCGCGAACATCACCTACAAGTTGCTCTACAACTCGGCGGTGGCGATGACCGGCGGGCAGGACGCGGTCGGCGCTGTGCCGATTCCGGCGCTGGCGCGGCGGCTGGCGGACAGCGGCGTCAAGCGCACCATCATCACCAGCGACGACCCTGACCGCTACGCGACGACGGAATTACCGGACAACACTGACGTCTGGCACCGCGACCGCCTGCCGGAAGCCCACGCGGCGCTCGCGGCGATTCCCGGCGTGACGGTGCTGCTGCACGATGGGCAGTGCGCGACCGAGAAGCGGCGGCTCCGCAAGCGCGGCAAACTGGTGGACCCGCCGACGCGCGTCTTCATCAACGAGCGCATCTGCGAGGGCTGCGGCGACTGCGGGCGGAAGTCAAACTGCCTCAGCGTCGTGCCGGTGGAGACGGAGTTCGGGCGCAAGACGCAAATTCACCAGTCGTCGTGCAACAAGGATTACTCCTGCCTCCTCGGCGACTGCCCCTCATTTGTGACCGTCACGCCACTCGGCGAACAGCAGCCGCGCAAACGCACCGTGGCCCAGCCCCCCGAGCAACTACCGGAGCCGACATCGCTCGTGGACGCCGACGGCTTCGCCCTGCGGATGCTCGGCATCGGCGGCACCGGCGTGGTCACAGTGAATCAGACGCTCGGCACGGCGGCGGTGCTGGCGGGGCTGCACGTCTGGGCGCTTGACCAGACCGGCCTCGCGCAGAAGGGCGGCGCGGTCATCTCCGACCTGAAACTCGGCCGGCAGCCGCTCGACGTCACCAAAGTCTCGGCTGGCAACACCGACCTCTACCTCGGCTTCGACCTGCTGGTCGCGAACGACGCGGCGAACCTGGCGACCGCCGACCCCGCGCGCACGATCGCGGTCATCTCCACCAGCAAAGTCGCGACCGGCGCGATGGTGACCGATACGCGCGTCGCCTTCCCCGGCGCCAGCAGCCTGCGGGCGCGCATTGACCGCGCCACGCGCCGCGAACACAATGTCTACCTCGACGCCCAGG
>DASUBC010000757.1:0-6345 GCA_035763465.1 Thermomicrobiales bacterium | reverse complement strand
TCCACGATGAAGTACTCGTAGCCCGCAGGCTTCAGCCGCGCCGCCATGACATCGAGATTCAGCAGCAGCATCCGCTCGGTGGCGGCGCAGCCGTACGCGTCGAAGCTGTTCCATCCCAGCGGCGGGGCCGGCGTCGGCGCGGTTGGACCATTCACCGACCGGCTCCTGCCCACCGGGTTCGTTTACCAGCGGCGCCGCGCCGGCCGGGTCGAAGTCCGCTCATGAGTGGGACACACCGACCGCACCGCCCAGCTGCCGCATCGCGCGAGTTGAGTCCGCTCGGCTGGAAGCTGACCCGTTCGCGCCGGCCGGGAGGGATGGCGAGGGCCGCAGCCAGGCTCGCTGGCGTGCGTAATTCCGACCCGGCGACAGTCACACCTTCCAGGGCCAGCGCCGCGCCCAGCCTCCAGCCTGCCTGTCGCTGCCGCTGCGTGTCCTGCCGCGCCATCTGCGCCCCTCCACTCACACTGCGGTTCGCCAGCATGCCTCTCCCGGCCCTCAGCGTGACTGCTGGTAGTCGGCCTCGGTGTAGTCCTTCGCCGGGTCCCAGTTGGCGAACTTCCAGTCATCGCGCGACACTTTCGCGCCCTTCGCCTGGGCCGCCTTGATCGCCCGGTCGAGCTCCTTGCCGGCGCGGTCCTGCAAGTCCTGCATCGCGGCCTTGGTGTCCTTGAGCTGTCCGGTAAAGAGACCCTGGATCACCTGACCAAAGTCCGGCTTGAGGTTCTTGAGTTCGAGGTATACCTGCGCCACATCGGGATTCCGCACTCCGGGGTCCGGCCCCAGCCGCATCTGCTCCTGGTAGAGCTGGCTCGCCGTGGCGCCCAGTGGGTCGCTCTGCCCGCCCTGCTCGGCCTGCGGCATGATTGGCGGGTCGGCCGCGCCGCCGATGGCGGCGCGGGCCGCTTCATTGATCGGCAAGCCCATGTTGTAAATCAGGTCGCCCGCGACTGCTTTGTTCTGGCTCTTAGCGTAGACCCAGATCTGGTTGCCGCCACCCGGCCCATAGTAGATGGGCGTGATCTTGCCGTTGTTGGGCACGGGCTGACTGCCGACGCCGAACTTGAAGTCGGGGTTATCGGTCTGCCAGCCGGGAATGTTCCACGGCCCTTGTAGGATCAGGCCGGCGATGCCATTCGGGAACTGCGCCCGTGCCTGGGCCGCGTTGAGCGATGTCGAACCGGGGAAGACGCTGCCGTCGGCCTTCAGCGCCAGCAACAGTTCGATCGCAGCGACATACTGGTCGGTCGTGTAGTTGAACTCACCTGTCTTGAAATTGATGTTCGACGTTGGATCATTCCCGCCATTGCCCGCCGCGCCGGCCATTTGGGCGAGCGAGCTGACGACAACCGCCAGCCGGGGTGTCTGCGCCGCTTCGAGCACGACGCCGTAATACTTGCCCGCGCCCTGCTGGGTCAACTTCTTGGCCGCTGCGCGATACTCATCCCAGGTCAGCGGCGTGGCGACCGGATCAATGCCCGCCTGCTGTAAATAGGCGACGTTGAAGAGGGTCAACGTGCTGTAGCGCTGATTCGAGGTAAAGGGCACGGTGTAGGTCTTGCCGTTGAAGTCGGTGATGCCGTTGGCGAACGCGCCGGGCGGGAACGCGGCTTTCCACGACTTGAAGTTGGGGATGAGATCGTCGAGCGGCGCGACCCAGCCTTCACTAATTGCTTGCGGCGGCTGGATCACCTGGGGGATGGAGAAGAGGTCGGGCGCGTTGCTATTCTGAATGCCCAGCGGCACAACCTTGTTGATTTCCGCCTGGGCCAGCGGGTCGTACTGGATCGTGATGTTCGCGTGCTTCGCGTGATAGGCGGCGAAGAACTTCTTGTTGAACGGTTCCTTGGCGTCGCCGCTATCTACCCAGCGCACGGTGACCGGCCCAGCTGGGAGTTGCGCGCCGCTGTCTTGGATCACGACCTCGCCATTGGAGACAATTCGCGTGGCCGAGGCCACTGGCGACCCGGCGGCCCGGGTGGGCGTCGCGGGGCTGGGCGTGCCACCATTGTTCGGAGTCGCCGCCGGGCGCGTTGCCGCAGCGCTGCTGGACGTGGTCGCAGCGCTGCTCGTGGTGGCTGCAGTCGTGCTGGACGAGGTAACTGCAGCCGCAGTGGTGGTTGCCGACGAAGTGGTGGCTGCGGCGGTGGTGTTCGCACCGGTTGTCGCTGGTGTGCTGGTGGCGCCAGTACCACCGCACGCTGCGAGCAGCGCCGCGCCGCCAGCGCCGGCAACCAGCCGCAACGCTGCCCGGCGCGACAGCCGCATGACACCAAAGGGGCGATCCTTGCGAGCGTCCATCATTTCCTCCGCACTGTAGTCGTCTCAATCCCAGCATCTAGTATGCCAGGTTTTTTGTAATACGCAACCAATTAGCAATGCCCGACTGGTGATGTCGCCGTCCAACACGCAGATGAGGGCGACATGGGGGAAGGAGTCACTAACAGGCGCATTCACAGTAAGGAGTTATTTGCCTCTACCAATTTATCTGACAACCTTTCGCGTACCAATTCAGCGTGGTGGCCTGGCGGGCGAGGCACGGGATTGACGGTAGGTAGGTGGCTGGTGAAGAGACACAGGATTGCAATCCGGGGCCTCCACCAGGAAGCCACCCGATCTGAACAGGTACCCATCAGAGCGCTACTCGCCGGACTTCTGCCAGCCGTGCTACCATACGAAGTTGAAAGAGTGGTACCAGTGGGACGCGCTGGAGGTGGTATGCAGTTGCTCTTAGTGCGGCATGGGGAAACGGTGGGCAACGTGGAACGCCGCTTGCAGGGCGTTGAGGATCCCCTCACCGAGCGCGGCAAGCGGCAGGCGCACGAGCTCGCTGTGCATCTGGCATCGCGCGGCGATGTGCGCTCGCTCTACACCAGTCCCCTCCCACGCGCGTTCGAGACAGCACGCACGATTGGCGATGCGGTGGCACTGGCGCCGGTGCCGCGCGCCGCGCTGGCCGAGGTGAATGTCGGCAACGCCGCTGGTCACAAGTTCAGCGAGTGGGCCGAACGTTACCCGGAGGAGGCGCGACACTTCCGCGAGGGTGGGGTAGATTACGCCTGGCCCGGTGGTGAAAGCGGACTCGAAGTCGCGGCACGCACGGCGGCGGAGATTGACGGCATCATCAGTGTTCACCGGCTGGAACGCGGCGCGGTGGTCGTGGTCTCGCATGGCGGCGCGCTGGCCTGGATCATCGCCCACCTGCTGCACGAGCCGCGCGACCGCTGGCCGCGCGACCATATGCAACTGGAGAACTGCTCGCTGACCGAGATCACCATTGATCCGCATTACTCGCAAGCGATTACGTTCGTGTGTCGCAATGAAGTTGGGCACCTGACGCCCGATCCAATGAGCGAGGTCGTCAAGGAGCAAACCCGCGAGACCCGGTCGAAGGTCTAGTTGGTAGATGGTAGTTGCTCATCATAGACGCCGTGCATGTAGATTAGCACTGTCATATAGATAGAGACTACCATCTACCGTCTACCAACTAGACCACGGCGGCTGTCTCGTGACGCCATGCTATAGTGCCTACACCGACCACGTCGGTGGCCGGTGTAGGCACAGTGCCGCTTCGTCTCACACTTTTTGGACAGCATAATGAGGAGAGAGACCAGGATGACGGCCACGCAGGCAGACACACGCACCTTTGGACACTACATCGGCGGGAAGTGGGTCGGTGGGCAGGCGACCTTCGAGACCCACAACCCGGCGACCGGCGCGCACGTCGGCGCCTACGCGCGCGGCACAGCGGCCGACGTGGACGCGGCGGTGCGCGCGGCGGCGGAGGCGTTCAAGCAGTGGCGGCTTGTGCCAGCGCCGCGCCGGGGCGAGATTCTCTTTCGTGCTGGTCAGCTGCTAGCCGAGCGGAAAGAATCGCTGGCGCGCGAAATGACCGAGGAGATGGGCAAAGTCCTGCTGGAAGCGCGCGGCGATGTGCAGGAAGGCATTGACATGGCTTTCTACATGGCCGGCGAAGGCCGGCGTATGTTCGGCCAGCAAGTGCCGGCGGAACTGCCGAACAAGTGGGCGATGGCGGTCCGCAAGCCGCTCGGTGTCGTCGCGGCGATCACACCCTGGAACTTCCCGATGGCGATCCCGACCTGGAAAATCATGCCCGCGCTCGTCACGGGCAACACGGTCGTCTTCAAGCCCGCATCGTACACGCCACTGCTGGCGGTGCGGTTGACGGAAATCTTCGCGGAGGCGGGGCTGCCGGCCGGGGTGCTGAATCTCGTCACCGGCGCTGGCGCGGAGGTTGGTGACGCGATTCTGGCTCACCCCGACGTAGCGCTCGTCTCCTTCACCGGCTCGACCGAGACTGGCGACCATGTGGCGATGGAGTGCGCGCGGACGCGCAAGCGCTGCTCGCTCGAACTTGGCGGCAAGAACGCGATCATCGTCATGGACGACGCCGACCTCGACCTCGCGCTCGACGGGATTGTCTGGAGCGCGTTCGGCACGTCTGGCCAGCGCTGCACCGCCGCATCGCGCGTCATCGTCCACCGCGCGGTCGAGCGCGAGTTGACCGACCGCCTTGCCGCGCGTGTGCGCCGGTTGCGCCTCGGCAACGGACTAGCGGACAACGTGGACGTGGGGCCGGTCATTAGCCGCGCGCAGCTGGACCGCGTGCATAGCTACATCAAGATCGGCGTGGACGAAGGCACAGAACTGGTCACCGGCGGCAACCTGGCGACGGACGGGGCACTGGGGGAAGGGTACTTCCATGAACCGACGATCTTTGGCGGCGCGAAGGCGACGATGCGCGTAGCGCAAGAAGAAATCTTCGGGCCGGTAACGACGATGATCCCGGTGGATTCGTTCGAGGAAGCGCTTGACGTCGCGAATGGGGTGCAGTACGGCCTGTCGGCCGCACTCTACACCGCCGACGTGAATCGGGCTTTCCGGGCCATGCAGGATATTTTCACCGGCATTCTCTACATCAACGCCGGTACCATTGGCGCGGAGATTCAATTGCCTTTCGGCGGCACAAAGGCGACCGGCAACGGGCACCGCGAGGCGGGGCAGGCCGCACTCGACGTCGTGACCGAATGGCAGGCCATCTACGTGGACTACAGCGGCCGACTTCAGCGCGCCCAGATTGACTAGGGAACGAATACTTACCACAGAGGACACAGAGGACACAGAGAGGGACGAGAGAAGATTCTTAATCTCGTTCGTTCTCCGCGCTCTCTGCGCGCTCTGCGGTAATTACTCGTTCCCTCTCTGTGTCCTCTATATCCTCTGTGGTGAAATCCCGTCCCTCCGCGTAGCGGCGCTTTCCTCAGCACGGCGCGCTGCGGTATTATTGCGGGACGGGACGGCGCGCGGGGCGCCGGTGGTCTGGGGCACACACGGTGTGAATAGTAGGAGCGACGATGTCGGCGACGCGCTATCTCTTCGATTTGGAGATGCCACCGGTCTATCTCGGCGAAACCGTCTCTATCGTCACGCGTCAGCCCGACGTGCGGATCGCGTATGAGGAAACGCTCACCTGGGACGAAGGGGCGGCAGTTGGACTGATTCGCGTGGAGACTGGCACGCTCGCCATCATTGACGATCTGGAACGTTGGTGGCGGCTCAAGCAGCGCGCCATCGGCTTTCCGTTCAGCCTGAGTATTCGCGTCGGCAACCGGGCGCGCGGCCATTTCGGTCAGCACAGCGCCGGCGACCTCAAAACGCTCATCACGCAAGGTCAGCCAGAGATGGTCGAGCGCCTGACCGAGGGCGAGGTTCGGCGCTAGGCCCGGCGGCGCGCACGCGCTCAGACCTTTCCGTGCCAGAGGCCGCGTGGACGATTATTACGCTATCCTGCGGGTGCGCCCGACAGCCAGCAAAGCGGAAATTGACCGGGCCTACCGCCGGCTGGTACGCGCCTACCATCCTGATTTACAACGCGGCGCCAGCCCGGAGATACACGAGCACGCCGAAGCCATGCTCAAACGTGTCAACCAGGCGCATCGTGTGCTCGGCGACCCACAGCGCCGCCTGGCATACGATCGTGAACGCGCTAGACCTACCGTGGCCGCGTCTGCCCCGGCGTCGCGCGCAAGTCGCGCGCGGCCCTCGGCCGCTCCACAGCCGCCCGTCGTCGAGACGACCAGCCACTGGCAAGGCGGCGGCCCACTGGACATCGAATGGACGACCGCCCCGCCGCGCGGCCCGAAGCGCGGCACGGACGTCTTCTCGGCCAAAACGCTCATTTTCCTCAGCGTCCTCATCATCCTCTTTGCCTTGCTCCTGGCTGTACTCTGGCGCCCTGGCGCCGCGCGCCGCAACGCGCTGCCTACACCAGCGCCAACAGCGATCGTCAGCCCTACCCGCTGATCGTTCGTTGGTCAGTCGCGT
>DASUBC010000756.1:0-2053 GCA_035763465.1 Thermomicrobiales bacterium | reverse complement strand
TGCGCCGAATGAATTCGGCGCGAAGGGCGGCTCCGCCGCCACGAAGTCCCTGCGGGACTGGGGCTGGTCTACCACTGTGCCAGCAGCTAGCCTCGGCCTCGCAACAAACCCAGTCCCCATTGGGGGACTTTGTGGCCGCAGGCCAGCTAGCCCCGGATTTCAATCCGAGGTGGCCCGCAGCAGCGCTGAGTCCGCAGCCAGACGACTTCCCCACCCTCACTGCCCTGCCATCTCAGCGGCAGTCGCGCCGAGCGCGGCGACATCGCCCGCGTAGAACCGGCTGCCCCAGATCGCGACGAGGCCCGCCGCCAGTAACACCACGGGACACGTCAGCAGCAGCGCCGTGCCGATCTGGTCACTGCCAAAGCGCCTGCTTAGGGCGACCGCGAGCGCGCCGACCGCCGCGGGCGCGTAGATGTCGCCGAGCAGGTGGGCCAGCGACAGTTCCAGGCCGCCGGCCGCCGCACGGTCCCGCGCGGGCACGACATCTTGCAGCGCGGCGGTGGAGGGGCCGTTATAGAGGTTGAGCAGGAACGCCGCCAGCGTGCCGAGTAACATAAAGCACACCACGCCAATCGCGACCTGTGTGCCTGGGGTCGCGGCTACATAGGCTGGGAGCGCCCGCAAGAAACGCGGCGCCAGCAGAGTCAGCGCGACCGCCGGCGCGGCGAACAGAAACCCCAGCCCGCCGGCGAGGACGCGACCGCCCGGCCGGGTCCGGCTCAGGCGATTCGCCAGCGCGCCGCCCGCGAAGGTGCCACTGATGCCACCAACCAGCAGGACGACCCCCGGAATGAGCGCGACCAGTCCCGCGCCCAGGCCGGCGGACGGATACGGCGCGTCATATGTGTGACTGCCGTCCACGGTCGGCGCGCTGCCGTAGGTAATGCCGAGGTAGATGACCAGAAAGGTTGACACAGCGGTGAGCGCGAAGAACCCCAGCGCGTGCATCGCCAGGACGACGCGCAGCGTGCGGATACGCAGGTAGCGGCGGATGGCGCGCGTGACTGGCTCCTGGGTCGCACTCCCGGCCTCCGGTGGGTCGTCTTCGTGCCGGGCCTTCTCGCGCACGCGCCACATCAGCGCCGCGAGGCCCAGCCCCGGTACACCCGTGAGGTAAAAGGCGAGCCGCCAGTTGTGGTTCGCCAGCGCGGCGGCCAGCAGGAACCCGACGCCCGCGCCGACCAGCGCGCCCACGCCCCAGCGCGCGAGTTTCGTCGCGCGCTGCCTGGGCGGCGTGTACGCCGACAGGAGCGCGGTGCCGGCCGGATAATAGCTGCCCTCGCCGACACCGACCAGCGAACGCACGACGAGCATCACCAGAAAATTGCCCGCGATGGCGGTCAGCGCGGTTGCCAGGCTCCAGAGCGCGACGCCCGCCGCGACAATCTTCTTCCGGCTCACGCGGTCCGCGAGATAGCCGGTCGGGAAGGCGACCAGGGTGTAGACCAGGAGAAAGGCCGAACTGAGGACGCCAACCTGGAAATCGTCGAAACGAAACGACGCCTTCAACTGGTTCGACAGGGCGGCGAAGACCCAGCGGTCGGCATAGTTGATGAAGTTGATGGCGAACATCAGCCAGAAGACATAGCGGGCATAGCGCAACGCCGCCGCGCCCGCGCCAGGTCGCGGCTCGTCAGTCGCCGCCGTGGTCGCCATACTGACGTCACTCACCGCCATCCTCCGTATGTTGCTTGTCGTTCTGGCGCGTATTGTAGCATGGGCGGTAAGTTCACGGTCGTGAGTGCGTGAGGGCGTGAGCCGTGAGATCGTTGGAATGGCACTGCGTTAGTAGACAGGCACTGCGCTGGCCTGAACCTGCTCACACTCTCACGCACTCACGACCGTGAACTCAATGCTATACTCTCGCTTCACTGCCGGGCGTTGTACGGACATACCGGACCAGAGGGCGGATCGTGCCGCGCCCCAGCGTTTGCCGTTTGCCGGAAGGAGCAATATCGCGTGAGCCAGACAATCGGGATTCTCGGCGGGATGGGGCCGCTGGCGACCGCCGACCTCTACCAGAAGATCATTGCCGCGACGCCCGCGCGCC
>DASUBC010000755.1:0-3989 GCA_035763465.1 Thermomicrobiales bacterium | reverse complement strand
CGCCGTTTGCGCGAGCACGTCCAGATAGCCATCATCGGCCCGGCCGAGCCAGCGCCCGGCCAGCGTCGCCGGACCGCCGTGAGTGTGGGTGCAGGTCACGCCGATCCGCTCGCCGGGGATGCCGGTGAGCGCCGCCGCACGCTCGCGGATCGCGGCGACCGTAGTGGCATTGAGGTCAATCGCGTCGAGCGTCACCAGCGCCGCGCGTTCCGCCGCGCCTTCACCGGCAAAGACGAGCGCGCGGGCGTAGAGGTCGTCATGTACGCCGGCCATCGGCGCGGTGCGCGCGATGAAACCCGACAGTTCGCTACCAACCGTCGGCGTGATGACTGCCTTCGCCGCACCGAGGCGAAGGCTAATTAGGGCCGGCGTAGGTGGATGCTCGGTCATCACGGACTCTTGCTCCTACCGGCGCGTCGGCGTGCTGGATGGGTCCCGGATTGAAATCCGGGCCTGGGCACCCCAATAGGGTGACGAAGTCCGCTTCGCGGACTGGCAATAGACGAGCATTGGAATCGTCCCAAACACCAACAGACAACAGTCCGCAACGCGGACTTCGTCGCGGCCTTGCCGCGCTCAGGCCCGGATTTTAATCCGGGGACACATCTCGCCAGGCCACCGCTCTACCCCATTACCCCCACGCGCGCTGAATCTTCGCGATCGCCGCGATGATGGTGTCGAGGCCGTCCTGGTCGTCGAGGAGCGCGTTCTGGGTGAACCAGACGACTTCCTCGGCCGCCTGGTCGGCGACCGGGCAGTCGGTGATGGCAGCGACGGCGTCGGCGCCGAAGAGATCATGCAGCGAGCGGTGAATGGCCGGCGATTTGGTCAGCGGCACGTAGCCGGCGCCCGCGCAGGTGATGCCCTCCGCGCGCAGGGCAGCGAGGAAGTCGGCGCGCGAGTGGCCGCCGAACTTCGCGGCGTGGTAGCGCACAGGGTAGAGGTGATGCGCGTGGCGCGTCACGCGCGGGTCCACGGCCAGCGGCGCGACGCCGTCAATGTCGGCCAGCGCCTCGTCCAGGTAACTCGCGGCGGCGTCGCGCACGGCCATCTGCTCGGGCAGCCGTTCGAGTTGCGCCAGCAGGATCGCGGCGGACCACTCGGGCATCCGGAAGTTCCAGCCCAAGATTTCGTGCTGATACCACGCGCCATCGCGCACGCGCCCGACATTGTGCAGGGACCAGCAGAGATTGTGCAATTCCTCGTCATTCGTCACGACGATGCCGCCCTCGCCGGCGGTGATATTCTTGCTGGCCTGGAAACTGAACGTGCCGAGGTCGCCGATCGCGCCGACGCGCTGACCGCGCCACTCTGCGCCCCACGCCTGGCAGGCGTCTTCCAGCACCCGCAGGCCATACTGCCGGGCGACGTCACGCGCGCCGTCGAGGTCGGCCGGCTGGCCGCCGATGTGGACCGGTACGATCGCCTTCGTCCGCTTCGTCACCGCCGCGCCGATCCGCGCCGGGTCGAGATTGCAGGTATCAGGGCGAATGTCCACGAAGACCGGCTTCGCGCCGAGGCCAAGCGCCGCGCTGGCGGTCGCGATGAAGGTGTACGGCGTGGTAATCACCTCGTCGCCGGGGCCAACACCGAGCGCCCGCAGCGCCATCTCCAGCGCCATCGTACCGTTCGGCACGCAGGTGCCGTACTGCGCGCCCTGGAACGCCGCGAACTTGTCCGCGAAGGTCGCCACCTTATTGCCGGTAATCTCGCCCCAGTCGCCGGAATGGAGCACTTCCAGCAGCAGTTGCTCCTCGCGCTCGCCGGCTACCGGCCACTTCGGAAACGGCTTCGTCCGCACCGGCGTCCCGCCGTCCACCGCCAGCCGTTCCGCGCCGGTCGTCGTCTTGCTCATGCTTCCTCCTCTCGATGGGTTGAAGGTCGAAAGTCGAAGGTCTTTGCGGTCAACGCTGCGAGCTGTTCACCAACGCTGTTGGTGGACTATCACTGCCTCATGACGAGCGACCTTCGACCTTCGACCTTCCGACTTTCGACCTCGCTTGGCCCCTGCAACTCCGTCCTTGCCAGGAATTCGCCCGCGCGCTGGAGCACCAGCGCGGCGGCGCCAAGCGGCGCGGCCAGGTCGCCGGCCTGGCTCGTCACAATCCGCACCGCCTGCCGGGGCACCGGTAGCGCCTGTCGGTCCAGCTGCCGGTTGAGCGCCGCGACCAGCGGCGCGCCCCACTGCGCGAGTGGGCCGCCGAGGACAACCACCGCCGGATTGAGCACATTGATCAGGTTGGCGATCGCCAGCCCAAGCCAGCGCGCAGCGTAGTCCACAACCGCCAGCGCCAGCGCCTCATTCGCGGCGGCGGCGCTGCCAATCGCCGCCAGCGCCTCATCGTCCCCCGCGTCCCGCAGCTGGCCGGCGAGCGGGCCAGCCTGCTCTGCCGCCAACGCCCGCGCGTGGGCCAGCATGGCGCCGGTCGAGACGAGGGCTTCAAGGCAGCCCTGCCGCCCGCAGTCGCAGGGTGGGCCAGCGGGGTTGACGACCATGTGCCCGATCTCACCGGCGGTGTGGCTTGGGCCAAGATGAATCGCGCTGCCGAGGACGATCGCGCCCGCAACGCCGCGCCCGAGGTAGAGGTAAATCAGGTCGTCACGCTTCTCGCGGCCCAGCGACCAGAGTTCGCCCAGCCCCGCCGCCTTGCCGCGATCGGTGATGAGCACCGGCACGCCGAGGCGCTGGGCCAGCTGTGCCCGCAATGGGACGTGCCGCCAGTCGTGCCGGGTCGCGAAGTCCACCGTATCGCGCGCCAGGTCGAGCAGGCCGGCGACGGCGACACCGCAGCCGACCAGACCCGGCCGGTTCCAGCCCACGAAAAGGTGGTCAAGACCGCGCGCAATGGCGTCCGGCAGGTCCGCTAACTCCGCGGGCGCGGCCTGCTCGTGCAGCGCGAGCCGCTCCCCATCGAGCGTCACCAGCAGGAAGCGGCAGGTCGTCGCATCGAGTTCGACGCTGGCCACCAGCCGGCGCGTGCCGCCCAGACGCAACAGAATTGGCTTGCGCCCGCCGGTCGAAGCGCCTGGGCCGATTTCGACGACGATGCCGTCCGCGACCAGTTCGGCGACAATGGTGGAGATTGTCGGCTTACTCAAGCGCGTCTCGCGGGCCAGGTCGGCGCGCGAGAGCGCACCGTGGGCCACGAGCAGGTCAATGATGCGCCGCCGGCTGTTGACGATACCGCCGGGAAGAACCATTTATCCACCCGCTCCATTCGTCATGCCACCAGGGCTGGCCTGTCACACTTGCCGCTCTTAGTTAGGCAATATAACTAAGCCACGGGGGGGCTGTCAACGCCTGGGGCCACCACTTCGATTCATCCAGTGCGTTGATACTATGCGATAGCACGAGGAAGGACAACCGGCGCGCGGCACGTTGGTGACCGGCGGTTGAAACTGCTCAACCCGCAAGCAGATACCTCTCCTAACTATCACTTTAATTCTATCGGCCAAAGTGTTGACAAGACACGATCCAGGGCATACAATCAACTACGATGGATTTGAATCCGTTGGATTGCAATTATGACGAGTCAGCCGCCCGCCCGGAACGGAATACCACCACTCGAACCGAACGCCGTAGTCGCGGTAGATGTGGTGCTTTTTACCGTCCGGTCGGGTGAGGCGATCGCCGATGCCTGGCAGGTGCTGCTGGTGCAGCGCGACGACGCGGCCTTCGCCGGCAAATGGTCGCTGCCCGGCGTGCTGGTGCGCGCCGACGAAACGTTTGACGCGGCGGCGCGGCGGGCGCTGCGCGGCAAAGCAGGTCTCGATGCCACCAGCTGGTATCTCGATCAGGTCGGCACCTTTGGCGCGCCGGACCGCGACACGCGCGGCCGGGTCGTCTCGGTCGCGCACGTCGCGCTGGAACGGAGCGACGAACTTATTCTCGCGCCGGGCGGCGAGGTTTTGCGTGCTGAGTGGCTGCCGGTGCGCCATGTGCCCGCCGAAGCGCTCGCCTTCGACCACGCCGATATGCTGCGGGTGGC